>BBBL01000001.1 GCA_001311545.1 Thermus kawarayensis JCM 12314
GCTCCTTTAGGGCCATGAGCTCCCTCAGGGCGTTCCGCTTGCCCTCGGTCCGGGCTTTTTCCTTCAGGGCCTTGAGCTCGGCCTCCACCCTGAGGAGTTCGGCCCGCACCTCCTCCTCCAGGGCCTTAGCCTTTCCGCCCGTTCCTCCGCAAAGCGGGCCTCCCGCTCGGCCAGGGCCCTCCTTAGGCGTTCCGCCTCGGCGAGTTCCCGGGAAAGCCTTTCCCGCTCTGCCTGAAGTCCCAAGCGCTCGGCCTCCAGGCGCTCCAAAAGGGCCTCGAGCCTCCCCCCTTCCGGCAGAAGAGCCTCGGCCCGCTTGAGGACCTCCTCGGGGAGGGAAAGCCTCCTGGCGATGGCCAGGGCGTAGCTCCTCCCCGGCACCCCCAAAACGAGCTCGTAGGTGGGGCGCAGGGCTTCCAGGTCAAAGCGCATGGAGGCGTTCAAGATCCCCTCCCTTCCCTGGGCGAAGGCCTTCAGGGGGGAGAGGTGGGTGGTGACCATGCCCTTGACCCCCCGGGCGAGGAGGGCCTCGAGGAGGGCCTGGGAGAGGGCCGCCCCCTCCTCGGGGTCGGTGCCGCTTCCCAGCTCGTCAATGAGGACGAGGCTCCCCTCTGTGGCCTCCTCCAGCATCTCCTTGAGGCGGGTGAGGTGGCCCGCGAAGGTGGAGAGGTTCTCCTGGAGGGACTGTTCGTCCCCGATGTCGGCGTAGACCCGGTCGGGCCAGGCGAGGAGGGCCCTCTCCGCCGCCACGAAGAGGCCCGCCTGGGCCATGAGGACGGCGAGGCCCAGGGTCTTTAAGAGGGCGGTCTTCCCCCCATGTTGGGCCCGGAGATGAGGATGAGCCGGGTCTTTTCGTCCAGGGCGAAGGAGTTCTTCACGGGGTTGGGGATCAAGGGGTGGAAGGCCCGGTGGAGCTCGTACCGCTCCCCGAAGCGGGGGCGGGAAAGCCCGAGGTCCCGGGCCAGGGCGGCCTGGGCCTGGATGAGGTCCAAAAGGCCCAGGGCCTCCAGGGTCTCCGGCAACCCCTCCTCCCGGGCGAGCTTCTCGGAGAGCTCCCGCAGGATGCGGTTCACCTCCTCCTCCTCCTGGAGCCTTAGGGCCTGGAGGCGGTTGTTGAGCTTGACCACGGAGAGGGGCTCTATGAAGAGGGTCGCCCCGGACTCGGACTCGTCCAGGAGGATCCCCGGCACCTTCTGGGCCATCCCCGCCCTCACCGGGACGCAGTACCGGTCCCGCCTTAGGGTGACGAAGCGGTCCTGGAAGGCCTCCCGATGCCGGTCCATGAGGGCGTAGAGGCGGTCCAGGATGGTTTCCCGCAAGGGCCGAAGCTCCTTCCGGATCTGGAGAAGCCTGGGGCTCGCCTCGTCCTTCACGGCCCCCTCCTCGTCCAGGGCCCTTTTCACCCGCTCCAGGAAGGCCCCGTGGTCCCCGATGCCCTCCGCCACCTGGCTCAAGGTGTTTCTCAGGGGAAGGAGCTCCGCCTTGAGGGCCATGGCCTCCTCCAGGGCCCGGGCCGCCCTAAGGAGCTCGGGGCCGGAAAGCCTCGCCCCCGCAAGGCCCTCCCGTAGGCCTCCCGCAAGGCCCCCGCCTCGGGGAGGGCGTAGGGGTAGCTTTGGGCCTCCCCCGTGAGGGCGTGCCGCCTCTCTGCCTCCTCCCGGGGAAGGGGGGCGAGGGCCAGGGCGAGCTCCCGGCCCAGAGGGGTCCTGGTCCTCTCCGCTAGGAGGGCCCGCACCCTTGGGAACTCCAGGACCTCGAGGACGTCCCGCACAAGGGAAGAGTATACCCCGGGCTCAGGGCTTCAGGAGCTTGTGGAAAAGGGAACGGACCTCCTTCCTCGCCCAGAGCTGAACCCCCTTGGCGAGGAGAAGGCCCCACCGGCCAAGCCTTCCCGGGGGGAGGAGGGAAAGGAGGGCTGTGGCCTGGGAAAGGAGCCCTTCCCTTTCCTCGGGGCTCAGGGCCTCCCAGCGGCGCCGGGCCCCTACCACCAGGGCGAGGAGACGCTCCCGGAAGCCCGGCACCCCGGCGCCAAGGGCCTCCCCCGGGGCCTCAACCTTCCTCCGCACCACCCGCCGCACCTTCCCCTTAAACCGCTTGAGGCGCATCCCCCTTCATTCTAGGGGCTCCAGAAGGAGGTACCGCGCCTCCACCTCCCCCGCCACCTCCCTTTCCCCTAGGAGGTCTATCCCTAGGGGGAGGGAAAGGCGCGCCGCCTCCCTGGCGAAGAAGGCCCAGACCTCCCTCCCCCCAAGCCTCCTCCGGAAGGCCAGGACCCCTTCCGGGGCCTTTAGGGGGAGGAGCCCACCAAGCCTGAGGACGGATGGGTCTTCTTCAGGCGCACCAGGCGCCGGAGGAAGGCGAGGAGGTCCCGGTCCCAGAGGGCCTCGTCCCAGGGGAAGGGGGCGCGGCAGTAGGGGTCTCCCCGCCAGACCCCGTAGGGGTTGGGCTGGGAGAGGCCCACCTCGTCCCCGTAGTAGATGGCGGGGCTTCCCGGGAAGGCGAAGAGGAGGGCGTAGGCCGTCTTGAAGCGCTCCTTGTCCCCCTTAAGGCGCCAGAGGGCCCGGGGGATGTCGTGGGAGGAGAGGAGGGTGTACATGCTGTGGCGGAGCTGGAGGGGAAGGGCCTGGTAGTGGTCCAGGAGGGCCCGCCAAAGCTCCTCGGCCTCCAGCTTCACGGGGTTCCCGTAGAGGTCCCGCCCTGAGAGCCACTCCATCACGGGATGGGCGAAGCCCGCATAGTGCATGGCCCCGTCCAGGGTGTGGGCCCTAAGGGTGGGGACGGTGTCGTAGGAGAGCTCCCCGAGGACCAGGGCGTCCTCCCTTTCCTCCTTGGCCGCCCGGGCCAGGGCCCTAAGCCAGCGGGCGTTTTTGCGGTTCGTCCCCCCCTCCCCGAGGGAGTGGGCCACGTCCAGGCGCCAGCCATGAGCGAGGCGCATCCAGTAGCGGACGGGGGCCTCCTTCCCGAAGACGAAGCGCTCCTGGGTGAGCGCGGAGCGTAGTCCAGCTTGGGCATGTGCCCTACCCCGAAGAAGCTGGCGTAGGCGCGTCCGGGTGGAAGGTGAACATGCCCCTTTCGGGGGAGGAGGGGTCCTTCAGGGCCTTCTGGAACCAGGGGTGGGTGGCTCCCACGTGGTTGAAGACCCCGTCCAGGATGAGCTTCATGCCCCGGGCCTCGAGGGCCTGGTAAAGCGCCCGCAGGGCCTCCTCCCCGCCCAGATGGGGGTCCACCCGGCTGTAGTCCTCCGTGTCGTAACGGTGGCTGGAGGGGCTTTGGAAGATGGGGGTGAGGTAGAGGGCCTCCACCCCCAGGGCCTCGAGGTAGGGGAGGGCCTCGAGGACCCCCCAAAGGTCCCCCCCGTAGAACTCCCGCGCCCCGTCCTCCCCGGGGGCTCGTGCCAGGCCTTCCTGCGGATGGGCTTTCCCCCGTAAAGCCAGGCCCCCTCCTGGGGGGCGAGCTCCGGGCGCCTTGGCGGAAGCGGTCGGGGAAGATCTGGTAGAAGACCCTTCCCAGGGCCACTCCGGGGGGAGGGGCCTGGCGAGGAGGTGGAAGAAGCGGTCGTAGCGGGGAAGGGTTCTCTCCAGGCCGTGGCTTCCCAAGTAGCCTTGGGGGAGGCGGAAGCAGTAGCGGAAGGGGCTTGCGTGGACGGGAATCCGCGCCCTGAGGCCCTTTTCCCAGGGCCTCAGGGGTTTTTTTGTGGAGCTCCCCGTCCCGCTCAAAGAGGAGAAGCCCCTCCTTGGCCTCGGTTTCCAGGCGGATCTCCACCTCCTCCCCCAGGGCGGGGAAGGGGGGGTGGAGGTGCTCGAGGTCGTGGTAGGTCATAGGTTCTCCAAGAGGGTTTGTATCTGAGCCTTTAGGAGGGGCAGATCCCGAATTACCGTTTGCCATACCTCTTCCAGGTCCACGCTGAAGTACTCGTGGACGAGGAGGTTGCGCATGGCCACCATTTCCCGCCATGGGAGGTGCGGTTGGGCCTCGTGAAACTCCCGCCCCAGCCTGGCCGCAGCCTCCCCAATGCGCTCTAGGTGGTGGACCACCCAGACCTGAACCAGCTCGTCTTCTAAAAAGCGCGCCTTTCCCAGAACGGCGTACCGTTCAATACGGGCGATGGCTTCCAGGATATCCCGAAGCCTCTCCCGGGGGTCCCTCATAAGGGCACGGCCTCCCGCAGGACCTGTTCCCGAAGCCTGGGAGCCAGGCCCCTCTCGCTCACCACGTCTACCGGCACCCCCAAAAGCTTCCAGGGCCAACTTTAGGCGGGCGTGGTCCAGGAGGGTGCGACCCTCCTCAAAGAGCACCAGGAGGTCCAGGTCGCTTTCCTCCTGGGCCTCTCCCCGGGCCACCGACCCGAAGACCCGCACCCTCACCGCCCCGTGGCGGGCGCAGAGGTTCAAGATAGCTTCCCTTTTGCTCTTGAGGGTTCCCAGGTCCACGCCTCTATTCTTTCACGGCCCCCGCCGTGCAGCCGGAGACGAAGTACTGCTGGAACCCGTAGAAGAGGAAGAGGATGGGCAGGGACCCTAAGACGCTCGCCGCGGCGAAGATGCCCCACTTGGTCTGGAACTGCCCCGTGGTGAAGCTCCTAAGCCCCACGCCCACGTTCCAGCTCTCCACCCCCGTGAGGACCAGGTTGGCCAGGACGAACTCCGAGTAGGTGCCCACGAACTGCAGGAGGAAGATGAAGACGAACATGGGGGCGGAAAGGGGAAGGAGAATCCGGGTGAAGACCTGCCACCTCGTGGCCCCGTCCACCATGGCCGCTTCCTCGAGGCTCGGGCTGATGCTCTCCAGGTAACCCTTGTAGACCCAGGTGCCGAAGCTGATGATGCCGCCGGAGTAGGCCAGGACGAGCCCGGTGAAGGTGTTCAGGAGGTCCAGCCGGGAGAGCAGGTAGTAGATGGCCACCAGGGCTAAAAACCCCGGGAACATCTGGACGAAGACGAAGAAGAGGAGCATGGGGTAGCGGCCGGGCAGGTGGCGGAAGCGGGCGAAGGCGTACCCCGCCGTGGCGGTGAGCAAGACGGCGAGGAGCCCCGTGAGGCCGGAGATGAGGAAGGTGTTCCGCACCCAGAGGAGGAACTTGGCCTCCGTGCCCTGCCCGGTGAACTGCCTAGGGGATAGGGAGAGGGCCAGGGCGAAGACCGAAAGGGCCATGAGGAGGAGAAGCCTCCCCTGCCAGAGGTCCATCCACGCCTCCTGAGGGAGAAGCCGCCTTAGAAGCCCGATGCCCGCTACCCCCAGGAGGGCGAGCCCCGCCAGGAGGGCAAGCCCCGCCTGGTAGGGGTAGAGGACCACTCCCTCCACAAGCCGGGCGTAGTTTTCCAGGGAGGGCGCCGGCAGGTAGGGGATGACCTTGGCGTCCAGGAGGAGGAAGCCCGTGTCGGGCCTCCGGAAGCTGAAGAGATTGTTGGTGGGGTCAAAGCTCGCCGCCACCACCTGGACCACCGGGTAGTAGACGAGGAGGATCAGGACCCAGAGGAAGAGGTGGGTCACCCCCTGGAGGAAGAGGGGCCAGGGGCTTTTCCGCCTCCTCTGGAAGCGGTTTACGAGGGCGGTGTAGAGGAGGCTAACGAGGAGGACGAAGAGGACCAAGGCCCCGAGGAGGCCCAAAGCGTAGGCCCAGCCGTAGGGCACGAAGACGCTCCCGAAGGCCACCTGCTTGCGGTAGGACCCCTCGTCAAAGAGGCGGTTGGCCGCGAACCAGCAGGCCCCGTAAAGGGCGAGGCCCGTGAGGAGGAAGCCCAGGACCTTGCGCATCTACCGCACCTCCCTTAAGGCCCCCGTGACCCGGAAGTTCACCAGGCTTATAGCCACGGTGATGGCGAAGATGAGGAGGCTGATGGCCGCCCCCAGGCCGTAGGCGGACTGCCCCTCGGCGCTGAAGGCCGTCTTGTAGGCCCAGGAGATGAGGATGTCCGTGGCCTGGGCCGTGGCCAGCCGCCCTTCCTGGGCCGGCCCCCCGGCGGTGAGGAGGTAGATGAGGTAGAAGTTGTTGAAGTTGAAGGCGAAGGAGGAGAGAAGGATGGGCACCATGGGCTTCTCCAGCAGGGGGAGGGTGATGCGGAGGAGGGCCTGCCAGGGGGTGGCCCCGTCCACCTTGGCCGCCTCGTAGAGCTCCTCGGGGATGGTGGAAAGGGCCCCCAGGGTGGCGGTCATCATGTAAGGGAAGCCGAGCCAGAGGTTGACGAGGAGGACGGCCACCTTGGCCCAGTCGGGGTCGTTGAGCCAGGGGATGGGGTAGATGCCCAAGACCCCCAGGAGGCGGTTGATGGCCCCGAAGTTGTAGTTGAGGAGGGCCACCCAGACCTGCACGGTGATGACCCCTGGCAAGGCCCAGGAGACGATGAGGCCGTGCGGTAGAAGTTTCTGAGCTTCAGGGCCTTGTTGTTGAGGACGAGGCCCAGGACGAGGCCCAAAAGGGCGTTCAGCAACACGGTGGCCGTGGCGAAGGCCACGTTCCAGAGGAAGACGGGAAGGAGGGCTTGGCTCGCCTGGGAGAGGATGAAGGCGAAGTTCCTGAGGCCCACGAAGCGGAAGGCGTTCACCTTGGCCACAAACTCCGCCCTGAAGGGCGGGGTGCGGTCCAAAAGAAGGGTTTCCCCCTCGGCTTGGGCGATTCTCGCCCGCAGGCGGTGGCCCTCGGCGTAAACCTCCACGGGCTCGCCTTGGCAGGGGTCGCAGCGCAGGGCCTCCGCCACCCCCGCCTCGAGGACGAGCCGCGCCCCCTCCTGGGCCACCACCCGGGTTTCGGTGGAGCGGTCGGGGAAGCCGTTTCGCTTTCCCGAATAGTCGGTGAAGGCCAGGTACACGGTGAGGCCCACGGGGTAGAGGGTGAAGACCAGGAGGAAGGAGAGGGCGGGAAGGAAGTAGTACCAGTCGGTGAGCCAGGGGAAGAGCCTGCCCATCCCCACCGCTCCTGGGACCAGGACCAGGAGGGCCACCCCCAGGATGGCCCAGCCCGGCGGGGCGAGGTAAACCTGCAGGAGGAAGTAGGCCAGGAGGCCCGCTCCCGTGGAGAGGAGGAGAAGCCCCAGAAGGAGCCCCATGGCCAGGAGAAAACCTTTGAGGCCAGGAGGGTGTTTCATGGTCTAAAGATACGCCCCCCACAGGGGCCGGGCGTCCTGCGGGGGGCGGGCATGGGGCTTACTTGCCCATGGCCTTCTTGATCTCGGCCACCATGTCTTCCACGATCTTCTTCACGTTGGAGTCGGGCCTTTGGATGGCCAAGGAGATGGCGTTCCCCCAAGGGCCCCAGACCTTGCCCATCTCGGGGATGTTGGGCATGGGGGTGCCCAGGGGGAAGACCTTGGCGAAGCCCGCCACCACGGGGTCCTTCTCCAGCTCCCTCACCGCGCCCTTGGAAACGGGGATGCGGCCGCCCGCCTGGTTGAAGGAGACCAGGTTCCGCCCGCTCACCAGGGTCTTGGCGAAGTTCACCGCCTGGGTCTTGTTCTTGGAGTAGGCGTTCACCACCACCCCCTGCACCCCCAGGAAGGGCCCCCAAGGCCCCTTGGCCCCGGGGGGCGTGGGGAAGGGGGCGATGCCGAAATCCACCTTGGCCTTCTTGTAGTCGCCAAGCGCCCAGGGACCGTTGATGATCATGGCCAAGGCCCCGTCCTTAAAGGCCCCGTCCGCCACCCCGTAGTCCACCCCCTCGGGCACCAGGTTGTGCTTGAAGCGGAGGTCCTTGATGAACTGAAGCGCCTTCTCCCCCACCTCGCCCCCGATGAGGAGCTTGCTGGGGTCCAGGTTGCCCTTGGCGTCCTTGCCGAAGACGTTCTCGGCGCCGAAGGCCTTGAAGAAGCCGAAGTTGAAGTAGGGGTCGCCGATGTTGTAGAGGAAGCCGAAGGTGGAGCCCGTGGTGAGTTTTTGGGCCAGGGCGAGAAACTCCTCCCAGGTCTTGGGGGCCTCCTTCACGTACTTCTTGTTGTAGATGAGGGCCACGCTCTCGGCGAAGGCGGGGAGGCCCATGAGCTTGCCCCCAAAGGTGAAGGCCTCCACGGCCACGGCCTGGAGGTCGGAGAGGTAGCTTTGGGTCACGTACTTGCCCATGGGCTCCAGCACCCCGGCCTGGGCCATCTCCCCGAGCCAGTCGTGGGGGATGGAGACCACGAGGTCCGCCGCCTGCCCCTGGGGGCCCAGGATGAACTTCTGCTTGATGTCCCCGAAGGGAACCTCCACCACCTCCACCTTGGTGCCCGAGGTCTTGGCGTAGGTCTGGGCCTGGGCCTTGAGCCACTCCAGCTCGGGGCCGCCGAAGTGGGTCCAGACGGTGATCTTCCCCTGGGCGAGGGCCAGGGAGAGGCCAAGGAGAAGGCTAGCGCCTTTTTCATATCCCACCTCCGGGCGCGTGGTAGCGTTTCCGCTTCCAGTTTTTTTCCGCGCCCTGCCCTCCGAGCATACCACGTTCCGGGAAGGGCGGACGTCCTATAGGGGCTACGCCCGGTTTCCTTCGCCCTGCCGGCCCGGGGAAGCCCGCCTAGGGGCCCCCGTGCTGGCTTGGGCCAGCATGGTGGTATCAGAGGAGGGCCCGCACCACCTCAAAGGCGATGAGGGCCAGGATCCCCACCTCCACCGCCTGGCTCCTCAGGTGGACCACTTCCTCGGTCACCATCTCGTAGGTGGCCTCGAGGGCCCGGAGCTTTTCCTCCACGCTCCTTTCCAGCTCGTGGGCCCCGTAGAGCTCCAGGGCCGCCCGGTAGATCTTGGCGTAGAAGAGGTCCTCGGTGATGCGCAGGGCCCCCTCCATCCGGGCCTTGACGTCGGCGATCTCCGCATGCCGGGCCATGAGGCGGCGGCGGAGGCGCTGAAGCCTCCCGTAGCCCCAAAGCCCCCGTTGCCTCAGCACCTGGGGCACCAGCTCCAGTTCCTCCGTGAGCACCCGGTCGTAGTAGGAGAGTTCCAAGAGCTGGGCGTGGACGAACTCCACCAGGTCGGCCACGTCCCAGATCCCCTCGGAGTCCAGGATGAGGACCCGGTCAAACCCCAGAAGGGCCAGGTCCTCGGTGGAGTAGCTGTAGCGGTAGCGGCCCATCTCCTGCCGCACCTCGGTGGCGAACTCCTCCTTGGCCCCATCCAGAGGGGGGTGAGGTCCACCGGGGGGGCTGTGGGCCTTGGCACCCTCCAGGCCCAGGGCGTGGTAGACCACGAAATCCTCGCTCAGGCGCTTCTCCTCGGGGCGGAGGAGGGCCCCCTGGAGGTGGGGCTCCAGGGCGGCGAGCTCGGCCAGGAAGAAGCCTTCCCAGAAGGGGAGCTCGGGGATCCTTAGCCCTTTCTCCAGGAACGACTCCCAGGGCACCCGCTCCCCCAGGTGGATACGGAGGGAGAGGGAGACCACGCCGAACTCGTAAAGCCTGGCGGTGAGGAGGCCCGAGACCCCCTCCACGCTCCTCACCCCCAGCTCCAGCTCCGCCGGGGGGTTCTGGAAGCGCACCGCGCCCAGCCTCGGCCGGGAGAGGCGGAGGCGGGGGGTGGCGAGGCGGCTTAGATCTATCTCGTCCGCCAGGTCAAAGAGGCGGTAGAGGGCGATGTGGGGCGAGAGGAGGTTCATTCCAGCCTGGAGATCTCCCGGGGAGGAGGCCCGTTCTTGTAGGCCTCCAGGAGGGCCTTAAGCGCCCTTCCCCGGTGGGAGTAGCGGGCCTTTTCCTCCAGGGTCATCTCCGCGAAGGTCTTGCCCGCCTCGGGCACGTAGAAGAGGGGGTCGTAGCCGAAGCCGCCTTCCCCCCGGGGGGCCTCGAGGATCACCCCCTCCACGCTTCCCTCGTAGGCCTCGGCGTGCCCGTCAGTAGGCCAGGACCAAGACGGCCACGAACCGCGCCTTCCGCTCCTCCCCTTTGAGGTAGCGCATCCTCTCCAGGAGGAAGACGTTCCGCTCCCGGTCCGTCTCCCTCCCCCCGTAGCGGGCGGAGTAGACCCCGGGCTCGCCGCCCAGGGCGGGGACCTCGAGGCCCGAGTCGTCGGCCAGGGCGGGAAGCCCCGTGGCCTTGGCCACGTGGGCGGCCTTGAGGAGGGCGTTTTCCAGGAAGGTGGCCCCTTCCTCCTTGGGCATGCGCAAGGGGAAGTCCGCCAGGGAGAGGAGGGTCCAGCCCAAGGGCTTTAGGCCCTCCTGGAGCTCCCGTACCTTCCCGGGGTTGGAGGTGGCCAGGACGAGGCGCATCCTCTAGGATACCGCCTTCAGGGCGGCCACCACCTCCTCGGGGGTGTCCAGGGGGGTGAGGAGGTGGAGGTCCTTGGGGTCTATGGCCCCCGGTCCCTGAGGAAGGCCATCCAGGAGAGGAGGCCCTCCCAGTACCCCCGGTCCAGGGCGAAGACGGGGAAGGGGTGGACCTTCTCCGTCTGGATGAGGACCAGGACCTCGGTGAGCTCGTCCAGGGTGCCCAGGCCCCCGGGCAGGAAGACGAAGCCCACGGCGTAGCGCACGAAGAGCACCTTGCGCACGAAGAAGTAGCGCAAGGAGAGGGCGTGGGTCTGGTAGGGGTTGGGTTTTTGCTCGTGGGGAAGTTCAATGTTGAGGCCCACGCTCACTCCTCCCGCCTCGTAAGCCCCCCGGTTCACCGCCTCCATGACCCCGGGGCCGCCCCCCGTGACCACCCCGAAGCCCGCCTCGGCCAGGGCCTTCCCCAGGCGGTAGCCAGGGCGTAGGCCGGGTGGCCTTCCAGGAAGCGGGCCGAGCCGAAGACCGAGACCAGGGGCACCTTCACCTCCGAGAGGGCCTCAAAGCCCTCCACGAACTCCGCCAGGATGCGGAAAAGCCGCCAGCTGTCCCCGTGGTGGAGCTGGTCAATGAGGGGCTTCTTGGGCATGGCCCCAGCTTAATACCATCCCATACTGGCTTGGGCCAGCATGGGGTGGTATTAGAGCTCCTCCAGGCTCACCCGCCTGAGGTCCTCCACCCTCTCTCCCAGGCGCTCCGCCAGGGCCCGGTAGCTCTCCGGGTCCCCGGTCACGTAGTGGACCACCCGCCCCGTTCCCTCGGGGTTTAAAAGGCCCTCCCTTTCCAAGGCCCGGGCCACTCGCCGGGCCGTGGCCTCGGCGGAGTCAATGAGGCGTACCCCGGGGAGGACCCGGGCCAGGGTGTTCTTCAGGAAGGGGTAGTGGGTGCACCCCAGGATGAGGGCCTCGAGGTCCTTGGGGGCCTCCTCCAGGTAGTGCCGGGCCACCAGGAGGGCCACCGGGTCGTCCCAGAGCCCCTCCTCCACCAGGGGCACGAAGAGGGGGCAGGCCTTGGCCCAGGCCAGGTCCAGGTGGCGCTCGTAGGCCCGGCTTTCCACCGTGGCCTGGGTGCCGATGAGGCCCACCTTCCCGTAGGCCCTCGCCTCCTCCGCCGCGGGTTCCAGGACCCCGAAGACGGGCACGGAAAGGTCCTCGGCCAGGTCGGGGAGGGCGGCGGAGCTCGCCGTGTTGCAGGCCACCACGATGGCCTTCACCCCTTCCCTGAGGAGAAACCCCGCGATCTCCCAGGCGAAGCGCCGCACCATGGGGAGGGGCTTGCCCCCGTAGGGGACGCGGGCGGTGTCGCCGAAATAGAGGAAATCCTCCCGGGGGAGGGCCTTCCGCAGGGCGGAAAGCACCGTGAGCCCCCCCACTCCCGAATCAAAGACGCCGATGGGCCTTCCCCGGTCCTTCACGGCCCGCCATCATACCTGGACGGAAAAGGGGGGGTGCTATACTATCAGGGTTGCCCCGAGGGGGCGCAAAGGAGGTGCCTGCGTTGAGGCTGGTCACGTCTGAATCGGTAACCGAGGGACACCCGGACAAGCTGGCCGACCGGATCTCCGACGCCATCCTGGACGCCCTCATCGCCCAGGACAAGAAGGCCAGGGTGGCGGCTGAGACCCTGGTCACCACCGGGCTCGTCTTCGTGGCGGGGGAGATCACCACGGAGGGCTACGTGGACATCCCTGGGCTGGTGCGCAAGACGGTGCGGGAAGTGGGGTACACCCGGGCCAAGTACGGCTTTGACGCCGATACCTGCGCCGTGCTCACCGCTATAGACGAGCAGTCCCCGGATATCGCAGGCGGGGTCAACCTCTCCTACGAGTGGCGGGTCCTCAAGTCCACCGACCCCCTGGACCGGGTGGGGGCGGGGGACCAGGGCCTGATGTTCGGCTACGCCACCGACGAGACCCCCGAGCTTATGCCCCTTCCCATCACCTTGGCCCACCGCCTCACCATGCGCCTCGCCGAGGTGCGGAAGACGGGCCTCCTTCCCTACCTCCGCCCCGACGGCAAGGCCCAGGTCACCGTGGTCTACCAGGGGGACAAGCCCCTCTACGTGAAGACCGTGGTGGTCTCCGCCCAACACTCCCCCGAGGTGGAGCAGGACCAGCTCCGCGAGGACCTGATCCGGGAGGTGGTGCGCCAGGCCATCCCGGGGGAGTACCTGAAGGAGGGGGAGACGGAGTACCTCATCAACCCCTCGGGCCGCTTCATCCTGGGCGGGCCCCACGCGGACACGGGGCTCACGGGCCGCAAGATCATCGTGGACACCTACGGGGGGGCGGTGCCCCACGGGGGCGGGGCTTTCAGCGGCAAGGACCCCACCAAGGTGGACCGCTCCGCCAGCTACTACGCCCGCTACATGGCCAAGAACCTCGTGGCGGCGGGGCTTGCGAAGAGGGCCTTGGTGGAGCTGGCCTACGCCATCGGCAAGGCGAGGCCCGTCTCCCTTAGGGTGGAGACCTTCGGCACCGGGGTCCTGCCCGACGAGAAGGTCACCGAGATTGCCCGGAAGGTCTTTGACCCCAGGCCCCTCGCCATCATTGAGGAGCTGGACCTCCTGCGGCCCATTTACACCCCTACCTCGGCCTACGGCCACTTCGGCCGCCTGGGCTTCCCCTGGGAGGAGACGGACCGGGTGGAGGCCCTGAGGCGGGAGGCGGGGCTTTGATACCACCCCATGCGGGCCTAAGCCGCATGGGGCCCCGGTAACGCAAAATCAGCTCCGGCTGTAGGCCGGGGCTTCCCTATTTGGGGGCCGCCTCCACCCGGTTCTTCCCCCGGCGCTTGGCCCGGTAGAGGGCTTCGTCCGCCCGTTTGAGGAGGGAGAGGGGGGAGTCTGTGGGGCCCGCCTGGGCCACGCCGAAGCTGGCGGAGAGGCTTTCCACCGGGGGCACCTTGAGGAGGGCCACCTCCCGGCGCAGGCGCTCCGCCAGGCGGAGGGCTTGGGGGAGCTCGGTTTCGGGAAGGACCACGGCGAACTCCTCGCCCCCGAGGCGCACGGCCCGGTCGCTCTGGCGGAGGTGGTCCTCCAGGCACCGGGCCAAGGTCCGGAGCACCCGGTCCCCCACCTCGTGGCCGTGGGTGTCGTTCACCGCCTTGAAGCCGTCCAGGTCCAGGAGGATGAGGGAGAGGGGACGGCCGTAGCGCCAGAGGCGGAAAAGCTCCCTTTCCAAAATGATCTCTAGATAGCGGCGGTTTCTGAGCCGGTGAGAAAGTCGGTGTAGGCGTCCAGCTGGGCCTCCAGATACCCTTCCTTCAGGCGCACCAGCAGGTAGAGGAGGCCCACGTAGGCCAGGTTGGCCCCGAAGAACTGGGCCAGGGCGTTCCAGTGGACGGGCTGGAAGGGGTTGCGCATGAGGCCAAGAAGGGTCACGAGAAGGAGGGTGAGGAGGTAGAGGAAGGCCAGGCGCACCGCCCTTTTGGCGGGGAAGAAGAGGTAGCTGGAGAAGTAAAAGAAGGGTACCCAGTAGGCGGCGGGGGAGAGGCCCAGGGGGTTGGGCTTGAAGAGGAGCTGGTAGGTCAGGGTGGAAAGGAGGTACAAGGCGATGAGGCGTGGGTGCCGGGGATCACCCACCGGGCCGAGGGGGGAAAGCGCCAAAGAAGAAGGGCGAAGGCGAGAAAGCCAGGGCCATGGGGACCAGGAAGGTCCGGTCCACAGGGTCCAGGCCCCCTGACCTCGAGGCCCAGTAGGCCACCCCCGCCAGGAGGCTTCCCAGGGGCAGAAGCCAGAGGGCCATCTGCCGCCGCACCGGGTTCAGGGGGTCCAGGAGCTCCAGGGTGGGGTGCAAGTTGGGACCAGTATAACGCCCCTTGAAGGAGGCCATGGCCCCATCCTGCCACGGGCCTCCTTAACCGGGCCTTAACGGGCTAGGGCGGGGGCTTAGTCCTCCAGGTAGGTGTACCCCTGGAGCTCCCGAGCGTAGCGCTCCAGGAAGGCCCCCTTTTCCGCCGGGGAGAGGCGGCTTTGCCGCACCAGGCGCTCCACCCCGAGGGTGAGCTCCCGGGCGGCGAAGCCCATCTTCTCTATGACCTTCTCGCGGTCTCCCCGGGCACGAAGCGCTCTATGGCGAAGCCTTCCTCGTCCACCCTCACGTGGGCCTCCCCCACCTGGCCGAAGAGGTTGTGGTTGCTCCCCAAGACGTCCTGGTAAGCCCCCACCAGGAAGACCCCCAGGTAGTAGGACTCCCCCGGGCGCACGGGGTGCACGGGAAGGGTCTGGCGCACGTCGTGCAGATCAATGAAGCGGTCAATCTTCCCGTCGGAGTCGCAGGAGATGTCCACCAGGGTGGCCTGACGGGTAGGGGGTTCGTGGAGACGGCTTAGGGGCACGATGGGGAAGAGCTGGTGGATGGCCCAGGCGTCGGGAAGGCTCTGGAAGATGGAAAAGTTGCACACCAGCTTGTCGGCCAGGAGCTTCTCCAGATCCTCAAACTCGTCGGGGGCGTAGGGCAGTTCCCGCACCAGGGCGTAGACCTTGCGGGCGATGTGGTAGAAGATCTCCTCCGCCAGGGCCCGGTCCTTCAGGGAAACCAGGCCCAGGTCGTAGAGGGTCTGGAGGGTCTCCTTGTCGGCGTAGGCGTCGTGGTAGACCTCGCGGAAGTTCTTGGGGCCGAGGCTTTGCAGGCTTTCCCAGAGCTCCTTGACCAGGGGGTGGGCCTCCTCCGGGGGGGTGTGGGCCTCCTCTCCCCGGGCGGGGTGATGACGTCAATGACCTCCAGGACCAGGACCTCGTGGTAGGCGGTGATGGCCCGGCCCGACTCGGTGACCAGGATGGGATGGGGTTCCCCGTGCCCCTCCACCACCTCCTTGGTCACGTAGACCAGGTCCTCGGCGTACTCCGGGAGGGTGTAGTTGGCGGAAGCGTAGAAGTTGGTCTTGGAACCGTCGTAGTCCACGGCCAGACCCCCGCCCAGGTTGAGGTAGCGGAGGGGGCCCCGAGCTTCCTGAGCTGCACGTAGGTCTGGGCCGCCTCCCGCACCGCCGCCTTGATCTTGCGGATGTCCGTCACCTGGCTGCCGATGTGGGCGTGGACCATGACCAGGGCGTCCAAGAGGTCCGCCTCCTTCAGGATCTCCACCGCCCGCACGATCTCCGGGGTGGTGAGGCCGAACTTGGCGTTCTCCCCTCCCGAGGCCTCCCACTGCCCCGCCCCCTTGGCCTTGAGCTTGTAGCGGAGGCCCAAGAGGGGCTTGACCCCGAGCTCTTGGGAGAGGCGGACCACCCGGGGCAGCTCGGCGAACTTCTCCAGGGTGAGGACCACGTTGCGGCCGAGCTTCCTTCCCATGAGGCCAGGCGGATGAAGTCGTCGTCCTTGAAGCCGTTGGTGGTGATGAGGCCTCCTCGGAGAGGTCCTGGGCCAGGATGAGGCCAGCTCGGCCTTGCTGCCCGCCTCGAGGCCAAAGTGGTAGGCCTTCCCCGCCTTGGCCACCGTCTCCAGCACCAGGCGGCGCTGGTTCACCTTCACCGGGTAGACCCCCCGGTAGGTGCCCCGGTAACCGTATTTCTCCATGGCCCTGCGGAAGGCCTCGTTGAGTTCCTGCACCCGGGCCTCGAGGATCTGGGGGAAGCGGAGGACCAAAGGCAGCGGCCTCCCCTCGTCCCTCAGGGCCTCCACGATCTCCAGAAGGGAGGCGGCGGGGCCTTGGGGGCCAGCGGGGTGACCTCCATCTCCCGTCCCGCCCGATGCGGAAAAACCCGGCACTCCAGTGGGGCACCAGGTAGATCTCCTCTGCCTCCTTGGGGGTAAAGCGCCTGGCCGTTCGCAACCTGAGTCAACCTCCGCTATGAGTGTAGGGCGGATGGGCCCTCTTGGGAAGGGTGGCTTCGGTAGAGGTAGCCCTCACCTTCGGGGACCTCCTCCGGGTCCACCAGGTACAGGAAAGGCCCCCCGCCCTCGTTGACCAGGGCGTGGCCTCTGGCCCGGATGAGGGGGTGGAGCGGCCGGGGCGCTTGGAAGGCCAGGGGGACGGGGCCTACCTCTTCCAGCACCTCCGAAAGCAGGTCCAGCCACCGGGCGAAGACCTCCGGCTCCACCTCGGGCACCAGGAGGCGGACTGCCCCCGCCCTGTCCCCGAAGCGGCGAAACCTTCTTAAGAAGCGCCTCAGGGTGCGCCGCTCCTCCCCGCTGGGGCGGAAGGTGAGGTGCTTGTGCCCCATCACGCTAAAGCGAAACCCCTCCGGGGCCAGGGCCCGGAGGCGGCTTATGGTCCTCACGTCCCCCACCCGGTGCCACCAGGAAAGCTCCACCGTGGGGAAGGCCTTGCGGTAGGCCCTGAACCCCCCGGGAAAGCCCCGGTAGCCCCTAAGCCCCTGGAGCAAGGCCACCCTCCCGCCAGGCTTCCAGGAAGGCCAGGCCCATGCGGGCCATGAGGGGGGTGATGGTGTGGCCCGCTCCCTCCTCCACGAAGCGGGCCAGGCGGCCTTCGGGGTAGTGGGGCCTTAGGGCCTCCACCGTTTTCTCCATGCGCTCCAGGGGGACGATGAGGTCCTTGGTGCCGTGGAGGTGAAGGAGGGGCACCCCCCCGTAGGCCTCCCCCTTGGTGGCGGGCGGGGCCTGGTAAAGGGCTTCCACCCGGGGATCGGTGAGCCGCTGCCCCTGGGGGAGCTTCATGGGAAAGCCCGACCCGATGAAGGCCAGGGCGGCCCTGGGGCGCAACCCCTCGGAGAGGAGGAGGTGGACCACGAAGGCCCCCAGGCTCCCCCCGGCGAGGAAAAGGGGGAGGCCGAAGCGCCTCTGGGCCGCCTCCGCCACCTTAAGGGCCTCCTCCTTGAAGCCCAGGGCCACCTGGTAGACCTCCTCCACGTAGCTCGGGCTTTTGGCCGAGGGAGGCTTCCCCTCCCGTTCCCCGTGCCGGGGGGCGTCAAAGGCGAGGAGGAGGAAGCCCCTTTGGGCGTAGCCGGGAAGGAGGGAAAGGATGTGCTCTTTGGAGCCTTGGAGGCCGTGGAGGAGGAGCAGGAGGGCCTGGGGGTTCTCCGGTACCTGGGCCAGAAGGGACAGGCCTTCCAGGGTGAAGCGTTCCTTGCGCATGGTCCTTAGGTGAAGAGGCTGGACACCGACTCCCCCCGGTGGATGCGCCAGATGGCCTCGGCGAAGAGGGGGGCCACGGTGAGGGTCTTGAGCTTGGGGCCTTCCTTGGGGGGGCAGGTGTCGGTGGCGGCCACCTCCTTCACGGGGCTCCGGGCGATGCGCTCCAGGGCCGGGCCCACGTAGACCCCGTGGGTGGCGGCGGCGTAGACCTCCTTGGCCCCGGCCTGGAGGAGGGCCTCCACCGCCTCCACCAGGCTTCCCGCCGTGGAGATCTCGTCGTCCACGATGAGGCGGTCTTGCCCGCCACCTCCCCCACCAGCATCCGCACCCGCACCTCGGTGTCGGAGACCCGCTCCTTGTCTATAAAGGCCAGGGGCAGATGGAGGCGGCGGGCCAGGGAGCTCGCCCGCTTCAAGTCCCCGGCGTCCGGGGCCACCACCACGGCGTTTTCCAGGTCCACGCGGGTGGCGAAGTGGTTGGCGATGACGGGTTCGGCGGAGAGGTGGTCCACGGGGATCTTGAAGAAGCCGTGGACCTGGGGGGAGTGGAGGGTCATGGTGAGGACCCGGTCGGCCCCCGCCGTCTGCAGGAGGTCGGCAATCAGCCTTGCGGCGATGGAGATGCGGGGGGCGTCCTTCTTGTCGCTCCGGGCGTAGGAGAAGTAGGGGATGACGGCGGTGACCCGGGCGGCGCTGGCCCCCTTGGCGGCGTCCACCATCATGAGGAGTTCCATCAGGTGGTCCTGCACCGGGGGGGTGAGGGACTGGACGATGAAGACGTCCCCTTCCCTGAGGCTTTCCTCGTAGCGCACGAAGAGGTTGTCGTTGGCGAAGCGCAAGGTGGAGCTCTTCCCTAGGGGAAGGCCTAAGGCGTCGGCCATGGCCTGGGCCAGGGGTCGGTTGGACTGGCCGGAGAAGATCAGGAGGGGGCGGTCCATGCCGTCCCCCAAGATACCATGCCCCCCTAAAGAGGGGTGAGCTCCCTTTGCAAGGGGGTGGTGACCTCGAGGCCCCCGGGATGGAGGTAAACGTCCACCTCCGTGCGCACGCCGAAGCCTTCCAGGTAGACCCCGGGCTCCACGGTGAAGGCGAGGCCCGGGACCAGGGGCCGCAGGTCGTGGGTCTCCAGGTCGTCCAGGTGGGGCCCCGAGCCGTGGACCTCCTCCCCCAGGTTGTGGCCGGTGCGGTGGCGGACGTAGGCCCCGTAGCCCTTTTCCTCCAGGACCTTTCGGGCCAGGCGGTCCACCTCAAAGCCCTTGGGGTGGCGGCCCTCCCGGTAGGCCCTTTCCACGAAGCGATGGCCTCGTCCCGGGCCCTGACCACGGCCTCAAAGGCCCGGTGGGCCGCCTCCCCTGCGTGGAGCCCCGCCATCCAGGTGATGTCGGCGTAGACGCCGCCGGGTTCCTTGGCCCAGAGGTCCAGGAGGACCACCTCCCCTTCCTCCAGGGGCTTCTCCGAGGGCTCGTGGTGGGGGTTGGCGGTGTTTTTGCCAAAGGCCACCATGGCGGGTGGTCAAAGGCGAGGCCCAGGCGGAGGAGGACCCGGGCCATCTCCCCCTGGACCTCCTTTTCCGTGGCCTTGGGGTTGGCCCGGAGGAGGGCGAGGGCCGCGTCCCGGGCTTGCGCCAGGCCCTGGGCGGCCCGCTTATGGCTCAAGAGCTTGGCCTCGTCCCAGGTCTGGAAGAGGAGGAGCAAAGGCCAGGAGGAAACCACCTCCACCCCCATCCCCCGGAGGAGGTCCAAGGTGCCCCCGTCCACCCGGGAGAGGTAGGGGATCTGCCTCCGGGGACGTACTCCAAGGCCATGCGCCTCAGCCCCTGGAGGCTCTGGGAGAGGCCTTCCAGAAAGCCCTTCCAGGTGTGGTAGGTTTCCCGGTTTCCGGGAAGGGGAGGAAAGAGGCTCGCCTCTATGGCGTGGCAGAGCAGGGTGGGTTCCCCCTGGCGGGGGATGAGGTAGGCGAAGCGGCGGGTGAGGTGGAGGGAGGAAAGGCCTAGGACCTCGAGGCTAAGGGATTGCTCCGCCCGAAGGAGAAGAGAAGCCAACCGTCCAGCCCCTCGCCTTGCAAAACCTCCTGCACGCGGGAAAGTCCATGCCTCCATGGTATCCCTGTGGGAGCTGCCTCACCTTTCTTTACCCCTGCCGTGCTAGGCTTACGGGTAGGGAGGTAGGGGCATGGTAGAGGCAGAGGAGGCGGTCATCCGCATCACCCCCCTGGCGGCGGAAAAGGCCCGGGAGATCCTCTCCCGTTACGGCAAGGAGGGCGCGGCCATCCGCGTTTACATCAAGTCCGGCGGCTGCTCCGGCTTCCAGTACGGCATGGCCGTGGACGAGAGGGAGCGGGAGGGGGACACCTTTGTGGAAATGCACGGCATGCGCCTGGTGGTGGACCCCATGTCCCTGCCCTACCTGGTGGGCTCGGAGATTGACTGGGTGGAGAGCCTCATGGGGGGCGGATTCACCGTGCACAACCCCAACGCCGCCAGCACCTGCGGCTGCGGTCACTCCTTCCGCACCAAGGACCAGGAGGGGGAGGCCCGCACCTGCGGCCACTAGGTGCCCGCACCTTGGTTCAACATGAAGACCTCCTAAGGCCAAGAACGCCCTTTTGGGGCCCCGACGCACCCCATCCTGGCCACACCGGGATGGGGGCCTTGGCTAAACTTTTTGCCTTGGCTTGGGCGAAAGGCCCGCAAAGGGGGGGGTCAGGGTTGGGCTTTCTCTGGGCCCCTTTAGCCCTCGCCGGGTTGACCTTCACCCGGGGGGTCGTATAA
>BBBL01000002.1 GCA_001311545.1 Thermus kawarayensis JCM 12314
CCCACGGGCCACCGCCACACCGCCGAGGTGGTGGAGAACCTCCCGGGCCGCCCCGAGGTCCACCTCACCGCCATCGCCACCGACCGGGTGCGGGGGATCCTCATGACCGCCCAGACCTTCCTCCAGGACGGCTGGAGCGAGAGGGACGTGTGGCAGGCCTACCGGGAGGCCTACGGGGGCGAGCCCTTCGTCCGCATCGTCAAGCAGAAGAAGGGCATCCACCGCTACCCCGACCCCCGGTTCGTGCAGGGCACCAACTACGCCGACATCGGCTTTGAGCTGGAGGAGGACACGGGGAGGCTCGTGGTCATGGTGGCCATAGACAACCTGGTGAAGGGCACCGCCGGCCACGCCCTCCAGGCCCTGAACCTGCGCATGGGCTGGCCCGAGACCCTGGGGCTGGACTTCCCGGGGCTCCACCCCTAAGGCCACCCCATGCTGGCGGGGCTCCGGACGTGGGAGGTGAGCTTGTGATCGTGGTTAAGGTGGGAGCGCCGAGGGGATCAACTACGAGGCTGTGGCCAGGGACGCGGCCTCCTTGTGGAAGGAGGGGGTGAGGCTCCTTTTGGTCCACGGGGGGAGCGCTGAAACCAACAAGGTGGCGGAGGCCCTGGGCCACCCGCCCCGCTTCCTCACCCACCCCGGGGGCAGGTGAGCCGCCTCACGGACCGCAGGACCCTGGAGATCTTTGAGATGGTCTACTGCGGCCTGGTGAACAAGCGCCTGGTGGAGCTCCTTCAGAGGGAGGGGGCCAACGCCATCGGCCTTTCCGGCCTGGACGGGAGGCTTCTCCTGGGCAGGCGGAAGACCGCGGTCAAGTACGTGGAGGACGGCAAGGTCAAGATCCACCGCGGGGACTACACCGGCACGGTGGAGGAGGTGAACAAGGCCCTTCTGGACCTCCTCCTTCAGGCGGGCTACCTCCCCGTGCTGACCCCGCCCGCCCTAAGCTACGAGAACGAGGCCATCAACACCGATGGGGACCAGATCGCCTCCCTCCTCGCCCGGGTCTACCGGGCCGAGGCCTTGGTCTACCTCTCCAACGTCCCCGGCCTCCTCGCCCGCTACCCGGACGAGGCCTCCTTGGTGCGGGAGATCCCCGTGGACAGGGTGGAGGACCCGGAGTACCTAGCCTGGCCCAGGGGCGGATGAAGCGCAAGGTCATGGGGGCGGTGGAGGCGGTGAAGGGCGGGGTGAAGCGGGTGGTCTTCGCCGACGCCCGGGTGGAAAACCCCATAAGGCGGGCGCTTTCCGGGGAAGGCACCGTGGTACGCTAAGGCCATGGCGCGTTTCGCCCTGGTCCTCCACGCCCACCTTCCCTACGTGCGGGCCCACGGGAAGTGGCCCTTTGGGGAGGAAACCCTCTACGAGGCCATGGCCGAGACCTACCTGCCCCTGGCCCGCATGCTGGAACGGCTTTGGGCGGAGGGCGTGGAGGCCCGCTTTACCCTGGGGATTACCCCCATCCTGGCGGAGCAGCTCGCCGACGCCCAGGTGAAGGAGGGCTTTCTGGCCTACGCCAAGGACCGCCTCTCGCGGGCCCAGGGGGACTACCTGCGCTACCAGGGCACGGAGCTGGAAAAGAGCGCCCGCCACCAGGTGGCCTTCTTTGAACTCACCCTGGACCACTTCCACCACCTGGGGGGGGACCTCCCGGCCTTCTTCCGGCGGGCCCAGGAGCGGGGGCAGGTGGAGCTCCTCACCTCCAACGCCACCCATGGTTACTCCCCCTTTTGGGCTACGACGAGGCCCTCTGGGCCCAGATCAAGACCGGGGTGGCCACCTACCGCCGCCACTTCGCCAAGGACCCCACGGGCTTCTGGCTTCCCGAGATGGCCTACCGCCCAAGGGGCCTTGGAAGCCCCCGGTGGAGGGCCCCCCCGAGGGGCTTAGGGCCGGGGTGGACGAGCTTTTGATGCGGGCCGGGATCCGCTACACCTTCGTGGACGCCCATCTGGTGCAGGGGGGAAGGCCCCTCTCCCCTTACGGCGAGGCCTCCCTGGGCCCCGTGGAGAGCAAAGAGGCCACCTACTACGTCTACGAGCTGGAGTCGGGCCTCAGGGTCCTCGCCCGCAATCAGGAGACCGCCCTCCAGGTGTGGAGCGCCCACCATGGCTACCCCGGGGAGGGGCTCTACCGGGAGTTTCACCGCAAGGACCCCCTTTCCGGCCTCCACCACTGGCGGGTGACCCACCGGCAGGCGGACCTGGCCGCCAAGGCCCCTTATGACCCCGAGGCGGCCTTCGCCAAGGCCGAGGAGCACGCCCGCCACTTCCTGGGCCTCCTGGAGCGCCTCGCCGAGGGGCACCCCCACGGGGTCATCCTTTCCCCCTACGATGCCGAGCTTTTCGGCCACTGGTGGTACGAGGGGGTGGCCTGGCTCGAGGCCGTCCTGAGGCTTCTCGCAAGAAGCCCCAAGGTGAGGCCCGTGACCGCCAGGGAGGCGGTGCAGGGCCCCGCGGTGCGGACTGCGCTTCCCGAGGGCTCCTGGGGCCGGGGCGGGGATCATGGGGTCTGGCTCAACGAGAAGACCCTGGACTACTGGCGCACCGTCTACCGGGCGGAGGCCGCCATGCGGGAGGCGGCGCGGCAGGGGGTACTCCCTCCCGGCGTACTGCAGCAGGCCATGCGGGAGCTTCTCCTCCTGGAGGCCTCCGACTGGCCCTTCCTCATAGACACGGGGCAGGCGGAGGCCTACGCCAAGGAGCGTTACGAGGAGCACGCCCGGGCCTTTTTCCACCTCCTCAAAGGGGTGTCCCCGGAGGAGCTAAGGGCCCTCGAGGCCCGGGACAACCCCTTCCCCGGGGCCAACCCCCGCCTTTACCTTCCGGAGGAGGCGTGATGGAAGAGGTGCTCCACGCCCTTCTTCAGTTCCGGCCGGAGAAGAGCCGGCTTAGGGAGAGCCTGGACCGGCTGAAGGCCCACCTCGAGGCCCTCCGCTCCCATGCCCCCCAGGTGGTGGTCCTCCCCGAGGCGGCCCTCACCGGCTACTTCCTGCAAGGAGGGGTGAGGGAGCTCGCCCTCACCCGGTTTGAGCTTTTGGAGCTTTTCTCGGAGATGCACCGGAGGCTCTCCTGGGAGGGGATCTTGGACGTGGTGGTGGGGTTCTACGAGCGGGACGAGGGGGCCTATTACAACAGCGCCGCCTACCTGGAGCTTCCCCACCGCGTGGTCCACGTGCACCGCAAGGTCTTCCTCCCCACCTACGGGGTCTTTGACGAGGAGCGCTACCTGGCCCGGGGCAGGCGGGTGGAGGCCTTCCCCACCCGGTTTGGCCGGGCGGCCCTCCTCATCTGCGAGGACTTCTGGCACTCGGTCACTGCCACCATCGCTGCCTTGGACGGGGCAGAGGTCATCTACGTGCCCGCGGCGAGCCCGGCCAGAGGTTTCCAGGGGCCCCTTCCCGAGAACGTGGCCCGCTGGCGCACCCTCGCCCAGGCGGTGGCGGCGGAGCACGGGCTTTACGTGGTGGTGGCGAGCCTGGTGGGCTTTGAGGGAGGGAAGGGGATGAGCGGGGGGAGCCTGGTGGTGGGGCCGGACGGGAGGGTCCTGGCCGAGGCCCCCCTCTTTGAGGAGGCGGCCCTCCTCTTCCATCTGGACCGGGAAAGGATCCCCCCGGTGCGCTACGATAGCCCCCTTCTTTCCGACCTCGAGGCGGGCCTGCCCCTTCTCCTTCCCGACCTGGAGCGGGTCTTAGGGAGGCGGGATGCGAATCGTTGAGGCACCCAAGGCGAGAGAGTTCCTGGAACTCAACTGGCCCCTGGTGGCCGACTTCCTCACCCGTTTCCTCCAGGAGGAACTCTCTTGGCGCGGCTACGAGAAGGCCATTGTGGCGGTCTCCGGTGGGGTGGACTCCGCCACCACCCTGGCCTTGGCGGTGCGGGCCTTGGGGGCGGGGAGGGTCCACGCCCTCTTCCTCCTACCGGGAGAGCAGCCCCACCTCCCGGGAGCACGCCCACCTGGTGGCCGAGACCTTCGGGGTGGCTCTGGAGGAGGTGGACATCACCCCCATGGTGGAGGCCTACGCCGCCCTCACCCCGGACATCACCCCCACCGCAAGGGGAACGTCATGGCCCGGCACGGATGATGGTTCTCTTTGACAAGTCCCAGGCTTACCAGGCCCTTCCCCTGGGCACGGGGAACAAGACCGAGAGGCTTTTCGGCTACTTCACCTGGCACGGGGACGACACCCCCCCCGTGAACCCCCTGGGGGACCTCTACAAGACCCAGGTCTGGCGGCTTGCCGAGCACCTGGGCGTGCCGGAGGCCGTGGTGAAGAAGCCCCCCACCGCCGACCTCATCCCCGGCCAGACGGACGAGGCCGACTTGGGGGTGCGCTACCTGCGGGCCGACGTTATCCTGGAACACTACCTCAAGGGCTACTCCGACGCTATATCCTGGGCCTGGGCTTCACCGAGGAGGAGCTTAGGCGGGTGAAGGAGGGGGTGAACCGCACCCACTGGAAGAGGGCCCTCCCCACGGTGGCCCTCCTTTCCTCCACGGCCATAGGGGAGTTCTACCTGAGGCCTTTGGACTACCGTCCTTAGGAGGCCCTTATGGCGCGCAGGGTGGGAAGCGCAGGGAAGACCCTCGCCCGAAGGCTGGGACGGATCGCCCTCGTCCTCTTGGGCTTCGGTCTTGCAGTCTGGCTCCTCGTTACACTCTTCGCTCCCTGGATGGGGGCCTTGGCCCTTCCCCTGGCCTTCTTGGCGTGGTGCGCCTGCTTCAGGACAAGGAAGTGGAGCGCGAGGTGGTGGCCAAGGCCCGGGGCTACCTGGGGGAGGCCCGGGTGGGCCAGGTCCTCGAGGGTCTCCCCTCCACCTGGCGGGTGTTCCACGATGTGGACCTAGGTGGAGAGAACGCCGACCACGTGGTGGTGGGGCCCGCCGGGGTCTTCAACGTGGAGGTGAAGAACTACACGGGCTCCATCCGGGCGGACCCTCGGAGGCTCTGGGTTCGAGGGGAGCGCCGGGACGACCTGGTTCGCCAGGCCTGGCGCCAGGCCCACAAGTTGCGGGAGCTTCTGGGCGTGGAGGTGGAGCCCCTTTTGGTCTTCGTGAGCGGGCGCTTGGAAGGTCGTCGGGTGGGCCAGCTTCCCGTGCTGAAGCCGGAGGAAGTGGTGCCCTATCTCAAGGGCCTTCCCCCGCGCCTAAGCTTCCTCGAGGCCCAGAGGGTGGCCAGGGTTCTGGAGGGAGGGTGCGCTGATGCAGGACCGGGAGTTAAAGCGCTTTTTGCAGCAGGCCAGGACCATCGCCGTCCTCGGGGCCCACAAGGACCCCTCCCGCCCTGCCCACTACGTGCCAAGTACCTCCGTGAGCAGGGCTACCGCCTTTTGCCCGTGAACCCCAGGTTCCAAGGGGAGGCGCTTTTCGGGGAGAAGGTGGTGGCAAGCCTCCTGGACCTGAAGGAGCCCGTGGACATCCTGGACGTTTTCCGGCCTTCCTCCGCCCTCCTGGGCCACCTGGAGGAGGTCCTGGCCCTAAGGCCTGGCCTGGTCTGGCTCCAGTCGGGAATCCAGAACCCGGAGTTTGAGAAGGCCCTGGAAGAGGCGGGGATTCCCGTGGTGACCGACCGCTGCCTCATGGTGGAGCACAGGCGCCTCTTCCTTGGCCCCACCTTCCTCTAGCGTGGAAGCCTGGCAGGAAGCCCTCCTCGCCTGGTACCGGGAGCACGCCCGCCCCCTCCCTGGCGGGGGGAGAAGGACCCCTACCGCATCCTGGTCTCCGAGGTCCTCCTGCAGCAGACCCGAGTGGAGCAGGCCATTCCCTATTACCACCGCTTCCTGGATCTATTTCCCACCTTAAAGATGCTCCGGGAAGCTTCCCTGGAGGAGGTGCTCAAGGCCTGGCAGGGGGCGGGCTACTACCGCAGGGCGGAGCATCTCCACCGCCTCGCCCAAAGGGTGGAGGCCCTGCCCCAAAGCTTCGCCGAGCTTAAGGGGCTTCCCGGCCTCGGCCCCTACACGGCGGCGGCGGTGGCCTCCATGGCCTTTGGCGAGCGGGTGGCGGCGGTGGACGGGAACGTGCGCCGGGTCCTCTCCCGCCTCTTCGCCCTGGAACGCCCCAAGGAGAAGGGCCTCTTCGCCCTCGCCCAAAGCC
This sequence comes from Thermus kawarayensis JCM 12314, assembly GCA_001311545.1. The sequence goes on from BBBL01000002.1 coordinate 6,099, forward strand.
TTCTCCCCGGGGGCGTGGACCCCGGGGCCTGGAACCAGGCCCTCATGGAGCTTGGGGCCACGGTCTGCCTGCCCCGGAAGCCCCTTTGCCAGACCTGCCCCCTAAAGGCTTTCTGCCGGGGCCGGGAGGACCCTGGGCGCTACCCCCGGCCCCGGGAGCGCCGGGTGAGGGAGGAAAGGCTCGTCGCCCTCGTCCTCCTCGGGCGGAAGGGGGTGTACCTGGAAAGGCTCGAGGGGCGTTTCCGGGGGCTCTACGGCGTGCCTCTCTTTCCCCCGGGGGAGCTCCCCATGAGGGAGGCGGCCTTCGGGGTAAGGTCCCGCCTCCTGGGCGTGGTGCGCCACGCCCTCACCCACCGGAGGCTCCTGGTGGAGGTCCACGGGGCCCTCTGGGAAGGGGAAGGGGAGGACCCCCGGGAAAGGCCCCTACCCAAGCTCATGGAGAAGGTGCTCCGCCAGGCGCTTCCCCTCCTCGCTCATGAGGCGTAGTCCCCTTCCCGGACGCATAGGCCCACGGCGTAAAGCCCCTCCAGGCGCTTGAGCCTGAAGCGTTCTTCCTCCCACTCCTCCGGGTGGAAGGCCAGGTACCGGACCCGGTAGCCGGGGGTGGTGGGGGTTTCCGGCACTTCCCTCTCCCGCTCCACGAAGCGGAAGCCCAGGGACATAAGGTCCTCCAGAAGGTCCGGGTAGCTGGCCTCGGAAAGCCGCCCGGCTTCCTCCTCCACCTCGCCCACGTAAAGCCTCGCCCCGAGGAAGCTTCCCACCGCCAGCACCACCCGCTGGGCCCGGGCGGGGGGGCCTTCCCAGGTCCTTACCCCCGCCGCCCGCCCTCCTTCCAGGAGGAGCCCCGTGGCCGTGGCCTGGAAGAGGTGGAGGTTCCTCTCGGCCTCCAGAAGGTACTTGGCCCGGGCGTGGAAGGCCCAGACCCGCTCGTCCTTCGGGTCGTAGGCCCGTTCCAGGAGGCTTCCTTTGGGAAAGGGGGGCTTTGGGGGCAGGAAGGGCATCATCACCGCGTCCAGGCTCTGGGTGAGGAGGCCCACCCGCACTCCCCCTTGGGCCAGGCGGTAAGCGGCCTCGGCCCCCGAGAACCCCGCCCCCACGATGAGGACCTGGTACTCCTTCATAAGGAAAAGGCCCCTAAAGGGGCCATCTGGCGGGCCGTGAAGGACTCGAACCTCCAACCCCCGGTTTTGGAGACCGGTGCTCTGCCAGTTGAGCTAACGGCCCCCGCCTTGAGGGATTGTAGCACACCTTGGCCCGGGGGCCAAGCTGGGGAGACTCCTCAGGGGTGATGCCAAGGAAAGGTCCTCTCTTGGGCCAAGGGATCAGGACAGGGGGAGAGGGGAGGTCCTGGGTGCGGACAAACCGCCTAGGGCTTCTTCGTAGAATGGGACCATGCCCTGGAGGAAGCTTCTTTTGCTGCTTTGGTCCCTTCCCGGTGCCCTGGCCCAGCCCACCCACACTGTGGCCCCCGGGGACACCCTCTTTTCCATCGCCCGGCGCTACGGCGCCACGGTGGAGGAGCTCATGCGCCTAAACGGCCTGGAAAGCTTCCTCATCCAGCCCGGGCAGGTGCTCAAGCTTCCCGAGAGGCCCCGGGTGCACGTGGTGGCCCCGGGGGACACCCTCTTCTCCCTGGCCCGGCGCTACGGCACCACGGTGGAGGAACTCATGCGTCTAAACGGCCTCGCCTCGGCGGAACTTAAGGTGGGCCAGAGGCTCCTCCTCCCCGGGGCCCAGGCCGAGGGCGAGAGCGTCCCGCCCACCCCGCCGGGGCCTTCCCCCGAGGCTTCCCCTCCTCCTGAGGACTACGACCCGGAAAGCCCCCTCTTCCGGGCCGTGCTCCGCTATCTGGGCGTGCCCTACAAGTACGGGACGAACTCCCCTCTCGCCCTGGACTGCTCGGCCTTCGTGGCCCAGGTCTACGCCGAGCTGGGGGTGGCCCTGCCCAGGACCACGAAGGAGCAGTACCAGGCCTTCTCTCCGGTGGAGGCGCTCCGCCCTGGGGACCTGGTCTTCTTCAGCTTCGGCGGGAGGGAGGTGGACCACGTGGGGATCTACCTGGGCCGGGGGGTCTTCGCCCACGCCTCTAGTTACGGGAGCCGGGTGGTGATTGAGAGCCTCGAGGCGCCCTTCTACCAGAAGGTCTACCGGGGGGCGCGGCGGGTCATGGCCAGTCCGGCACCTCTCCCCGGGCCTTCTTCAGGGCGGTGAGGAGGGCTTCCCCCGGGTTTCCCTCCCCCCGGAAGGCCCGGGCCTCTTCCTCGAGCCAAGCCTCCCCCTTGCGGAAGAGCACCCCCCGGGCCCCTTCCAGAGCCTCCTCCAGGAGGGCCCCCAGGGAGTAGAAGGGGGCCCCCGGGGGCAGGTCCGGGTCAAACCCCTGTCGGGCGAGGGTGCGGCCGTAGGGCCTTTCCCTGGCTCCATGGTGCCCCCTTGGGCGAAGTAGCGCCTTAAGACCCGGTTCCAGTCCCCCACCCGGCTGTAGGGGGCCATGGCCCGGTAGGCCTCCTCCAGGTCTTCCTCGGTGTAGGGGCGGTACCGGTCCTCGTGGACCACGAGCCTTCGGGGAAGCCTTGGCCTAGGGGGGCCCTCCTCGTCGGGCACCCCCACGGCCAGGCCCGCCACGGGGAGGACCCCCGGGGGAAGCCCAAGGAGGTCCGCGAGGGCCTCCACCCCGTTCAAGACCCCGCCGATGAAGCAGACCCCGTAGCCCAGGGCCTCGGCGGTGAGGGCGAGGTAGGCCCCGGCGAGCCCGGCGTCCAGGAGGGCGAAGTGGAGGGCGGTCCTGGGCCAGAAGGCCATCCTTTGCCCCCGGTGGGCGAGGAGGCGCTCCAGGCGGTGGATGTCCGCCAGGAAGAGGAAGAACTCCGCCGCCTGCCTGATGTGCTCCTGGTCCCCGGAGAGCCGGGCCACCTCGTCCCTAAGCCTTGGATCCCGCACTCGGATCGCCGAGTAGAGCTGGGCGCTCGCGTCCGTGGGGGCCCGCTGGAGGGCGAAGAGGAGTTTCTCCAGGTCCTCCTCGGGGATGGGCACGGGCTTGAAGCGGCGGACGCTTCGCCTTTTCGCCAGGACGGGCGTGAGGTCCATGAGGGCAGGATACCCTTTCTACTCCATGGGAAGCTCCATCCGCACCACCTTCCAGCCGAAAAGTCCTTGCCTTTCCAGGTAGAGGCGGCTTTGGGGGTCCTTGGGGTGGTGGACGTAGGCCGTGCGGAAGTCCACGTATCGGAGGCGCCAGCTCTTCACCTCCTCCTTGGAGGCTTGTCCTGGCTCAACCCCGGTGCCCAGGGCGGCCAGGCCCTCGGGGGAAATCAGGCGTCCACCAAGGGGTCTACCATCAGCCACGAGAAGGTAGGCCAGTCCGGCGAAGGGGTTTTGTTCCCCCGCCTGGCCCGCTTCTTTGAGGAGCTGGGCCTGAATCTGAGACTTCAGCCCCTCCCGGACCCGGGGGAAGTCCACCATCCGCTCAAGCCGCGCCCGGTCCCCTTCCAGGATGGCCCCCTGCAGGGCGCGCAGGAAGCGGTATGGGGAGGCCCAGAGATAGGCGGCAAGACCTAGGCTAAAAGGCCAAGCGCTACGAGCAGCACTTTTGCAGAACGTCCCATGCTGTCCTCCGTGGAAAGCGGGCTTTCCTGCTTCCCGCATGCTTTCAGGCTAGCACCCAGGTTCTCCCCCCATGCGTTCAAAGCCCAAACAGGCGGAGGTAGCCTTTCCAGATGGCCTCCCCGAAGAAGAAGGCCACCACCCCCCGAGGGCCAGGTAGGGGCCGAAGGGAGTTTCCTTTGGCGGAAGAGGAGGCCCAAAAGGGCCCCGGCGAAGACCCCCAGGAAGAGGGCCAGGAAGGCGTAGGGCCCAAGCCAAGCCCCCAAAGCCCCAAGGAGCTTCACGTCCCCGTAGCCCATGGCCACGGGTTCCTCTTCTTCCTCCTCGGGGAGGGGGCGGAAGGCCCAGTAAAGCCCCCCGGCGAGGGCGAGCCCCCCGGCGGCGAGGAGGCTTCCCTTAAGGCTTTCCAGGAAGTCCAGGCCTAGGGCGGGGGCAAGGAGGAAGGCGAGGGGCAAAAGGGGCAGGGTGAGCCGGTCGGGAAGGACCACGGCCCGCCCGGTACGGGCGGAAAGGGCCCAGGCGAGGAAGGCCAGGGCCATCCCCACCCCGGGGCCCAAAAGCGCCCCGAAGAGGGCCGCCATGTGCACCTGGTGGGGCCCACGGGAACCTCGGCCCGCCCCTCCCTAAACCGCCTCAGGAAGAGGTTCCCGTACCCCGCCACCAGGCCAAGCCCCCCGGCGGCGAGGAGGCTTCCGTCCAGGCTTTCCCCGAAGGGGAGGGGGAAGGCGAGGAGCCAGGCCGAGAGGAGCCCCAGGAAGAGGAGGCCGTAGGTGAGGGGGTCGGGAAGCTCAAAGGTGTCCGCGTCAATGAAGGAGAGGGCCACGAGGAGGGCCAGGAAGAGGAAGACCAGGAGGGCCTCCGCCCCCGGGGGGTAGAAGAGGGCGGTGAGGAGGAAAAGCCCGCCGGTCAGGGCCTCCACCAGGGGGTAACGGGGGGAGATGGGGGCTTGGCAGTAGCGGCACCTCCCCCTTAGGAAGAGGTAGGAGAGCACCGGGACGAGGTCTAAGGGTCCTAGGCGGTGGCCGCAGTGGGGGCAGTGGGAAGGGGGGAAGACCGGGGACTCTCCCCGGGGCAAGCGGTGGATGACCACGTTGAGGAAGGAGCCCACCACGAGGCCTAAGACCAGGGCGAAAAAGGGCCACATGGGGGCATTTTACGGGGTGGCCCGGTTTTCACAGAGCTTTGGAGGGTTTGGGTGTAGGATGGCCCCGTGACGCCGGAAACCGCTTACCAAAACCTCTTGGAGTTCCAAAGGGAGACCGCCTACCTGGCCTCTTTGGGGGCCCTGGCCGCCTGGGACCAGCGCACCATGATCCCCAGGAAGGGGCACGAGCACCGGGCCCGGCAGATGGCCGCCCTGGCCCGCCTCCTCCACCAGCGCATGACCGACCCCCGGGTGGGGGAGTGGCTTGCGGCGGTGGAGGGGAGCGCTTTGGTGCGGGACCCCTTCTCCGATGCGGCGGTGAACGTCCGGGAGTGGCGCCAGGCTTACGAGCGGATGCGGGCCATCCCGGAAAGGCTTGCGGTGGAGCTTGCCCAGGCGGAGAGCGAGAGCGAGAGCTTCTGGGAGGAGGCCAGGCCCAAGAACGACTGGCAGGGCTTCCTGCCCTATCTGGGGCGGGTCTATGCCCTCACCAAGGAGAAGGCGGAGATCCTTTACGGCCTCCCCCCGGCCCCCGGGGACCCTCCCTATGGCGAGCTTTACGATGCCCTTCTGGACGGGTACGAGCCCGGGATGCGGGCGAGAGAGCTCCTCCCCCTCTTCGGCGAGCTCCGGGAGGGCCTGCGGGGGCTCTTGGACCGGATCTTAGGAAGTCCTAGGAGGCCCGACACCTCCCTCCTCCACCGCCCCTACCCGGTGGAGGCCCAGCGGACCTTCGCCCTAGAGCTCCTTGGGGCCTGCGGGTACGACCTCGAGGCCGGACGCCTGGACCCCACCGCCCACCCCTTTGAGATCCCCATCGGCCCCGGGGACGTGCGCATCACCACCCGCTACTACGAGGACTTCTTCAACGCCGGCATCTTCGGCACCCTCCACGAGATGGGCCACGCCCTCTACGAGCAGGGCCTGCCCAAGGAGCACTGGGGCACCCCCAGGGGGGAGGCGGTCTCCCTGGGCATCCACGAGTCCCAGAGCCGCACCTGGGAGAACCTGGTGGGCCGCTCCTTGGGGTTCTGGGAGCGCTTTTTCCCAAGGGCCAAGGAGGTCTTCCCGAGCCTAGAGGACGTGCGCCTGGAGGACTTCCACCTCGCTATCAACGCCGTGGAGCCCTCCCTCATCCGGGTGGAGGCGGACGAGGTCACCTACAACCTCCACATCCTGGTGCGCCTGGAGCTGGAGCTCGCCCTCTTCCGCGGGGAGCTTTCCCTGGAGGACCTCCCCGGGGCCTGGGAGGAGAAGTACCGGGCCTATCTGGGGGTGGCCCCCAAGGACTACAAGGACGGGGTCATGCAGGACGTGCACTGGTCCGGGGGGCTTTTCGGCTACTTCCCCACCTACACCCTGGGCAACCTCTACGCCGCCCAGTTCTTCCGGAAGGCCGAGGCCGAGCTCGGCCCCCTGGAGCCCCTCTTCGCCCGGGGGGAGTTCCGGCCCTTCCTGGACTGGTCCCGCGCGAAGATCCACGCCGAGGGGAGCCGGTATAGGCCCCGTGCCCTGCTGGAGCGGGTTACCGGCGCTCCTCCCAGCGAGCGCCCTTTCCTGGATTACCTGGAGCGGAAGTTTACCGCCCTCTACGGCCTCTAAGGGGCCCCGCGCGGCCCGGGTGGGCGAAGCCCCCGCTCAGTACCCGTGGAGAAGCCCGAGCCGCTTGGCCCGGCCCACCGCCATCCGGAAGAGCCAAAGCCCCAGGAGGAGGTAGGCGAGGCTATTCAGGAAGGCCAGCCCCAGGCTCCAGCTTCCAGGGGAGCCCCCTCCGCCAGCATCCTGCGGGCCAGGGCCGCCCCCGGGGCCAGGGGCAGGAAGAGGAACACCCCGCTCCCCGGCGCTGCAGGAGGAAGAGGAGCAGGAACTGGGAGAGCCCCAAAACCTGCCCCACCCGCTTGAAGAGGAGGGCCAGGGAGCCATGGCGAAGCCCAGGCCGTACCCCCCCAGGACCACGACCAAAAAGGGCAGGACCCTCCCGGGGTGAAGGCCAGGCGGGCCCCGGTGAGGGCCATGAGCGTCAGGGCCACCAGGAGGACCAGGAGGCCCTGGGCGAGGAGGCCCGCCACGTTGCGGACCAGGAACAGGGGGATGGGGCCGTAGGGGGTGAGGAAGACCTGCTCCAGGGTGCCCGTCTGGGCCTCTTCCATGAGGCCGAAGGAGAGGCTGTTGTAGGAGGAAAGGGTAAAGGTCCAAAGGAGATAGCCCGCCAGCACGGCCTCGAGCCTCCCCCCAAACTCCGCGCCTGGTCCCGCCAAAAAGCGGGCCCCCAGGAAGAGGAGGTAGAAGAGGAGGCTTAGGGTCACCACCGCCCCCACGAGCTCCAGGGGGTAGCGGCGCAGGGTGAGGACTTCGCCAGAACTCCGCCAGGAGAAGCTCAAGCACGGGCCACCGCCTTCAAGAAGACCTCCAGGAGGTCCGCCTCGGCCTTGGCCACCCGCCTCAGGGGAAGGGGCCTCACCGCCTCCAGAACCCGCCAAAGCGCCTCCCCGTCCCCCCGGAAGAGAAAAGGCCCCTCCCCTTCCACGCCGAGGGCCCGGAGGCGGCCCAGGACCTCGGCGGGCGGGGGGACCTCCAGCTCCAGGACGTAGTGCTCCCCGGCGAAGCGGGAAAGCAGGGCCTGCTTTTCCCCCTCCAACACCAGGCTTCCCCGGTGGATGATGGCCACGCGGTCGGCCAGGGCCTCGGCCACGGAAAGCTGGTGGGTGGTGAGGAGGACGGCCTTGCCCCCCCTGGCCAGGGCCCGCACCTTTTCCTGGACCAGGAGGGCGGTCTCCACGTCCAGGCCCAGGGTGGGCTCGTCCAGGAGGAGCACCTCGGGTCGTGGACCAGGGCCTGGAGGAGGGCGAGCTTCTGCTGCATCCCGCGGGAGAGGTGGCGCACCTCCACCCGGGCCTTCTCCCAAAGGCCGTATTCCTCCAGGAGGACCAGGGCCCGCCTGCGGGCCGCCCCCAGGGAGAGCCCCCGGGCCACCCCGAAGTAGACCAGGTTTTCCAAAGGGGTGAGGCGCCAGTAGACGTTGCGGTTGCCCTCCAGCACCGCCCCCAGGTGGCGGAGGGCCCAGGGGTCCCGAGCGGGGTCCTTCCCCAGGAGGCGCACCTCCCCCTGGTCGGGGAGGAGGAGGCCCGCAAGCATCTTCACCGTGGTGGTCTTGCCCGCCCCGTTCTTGCCCAGAAAGGCCAGGATCTCCCCCGGGCGCAGGGCGAGGCTCACGCCCTTGACCGCCTCCAGGGCGCCGAAGCGCTTGTGAAGCCCCCGGGCCTCGAGGAGGGGATCTCCCACGGGCCATTCTAAGGGGGAGGGCCCCCAGGTGGGGATCACCCCTTCTGGGTCCAGCGCCCCCTATCCCGGGAGTGGTACTTCTCCATGGCCTTGAGGAAGGCCTCCTCCAGGTCAATCCCCTCCCGGTTGGCCAGGGAGATGAGGACGAAGAGGAGGTCGGCGAGCTCCATGGCCAGGTCCCCCTCCTCCTCCCCCGGTTTGGGCTTCTTGCCGTGGCGGTGGGCCAGGACCCGGGCCACCTCCCCGAGCTCTTCCGTGAGGCGGGCGAGCATGAGGAGGGGAGGGAAGTAGCCCTCCTGGAATGAGGAGATCCAGGCGTCCACCCTTTCTTGGGCCTCCTTGAAGGTGAGCACGGCTACACCCCCGCCACAAAGGCGGCGAGGAGGCGCACCGCCAGCTTGACGTCCTTTAGGTCCACCATCTCCACGGGGGAGTGCATGTAGCGCAGGGGGATGGAGAGGATCCCCGTGGGAATCCCCTCCCGCACCTTGGCCACCTCGTCGGCGTCGGTGCCGGACCAGCGCCCGTGGGCGTGGAGGGTGTAGGGGATGCCCTCCCGCTCCGCCGCCTCCTTCAGGCCCCGGAAGACGCCTTTGTCCACGAAGGGGCCGATGTCCAGGACCACCCCCCGGCCCAGCTCCGCCTCCCCCACCTGGGCCTTGTCCATGCCGGGGGTGGCGCTGTCGTGGGTCACGTCCACCACCACCGCCAGGTCCGGGTTCTCCCGGAAGGCGGCGGTCCTGGCCCCGTAGGCCCCGATCTCCTCCTGCACGGTGCCCACCGCCACCACCTCGGCGGGGGTCTTCCCCTTCAGGAGGCGGAGGGCCTCGAGGACCACGAAGGCCCCCAGGCGGTTGTCTAGGGCCTTGGAGATTAGCCTCTCCCCGAGAAGCCACCGGGGGGGCTGGTCCAGGACCCCCACCGCCCCCACCTCGAGGTGGGCCAGGGCCTCCTCCCGGCTCCCCGCCCCGAGGTCGGCGAAGAGCTCGGAGAGCTCCACCGCCTTCTTGCGCTCCTCTTCCTTCAGCACGTGGATGGCCTTCCGGCCCACCACGCCGAGGACGGGCCCGCTTCCCCGAAAAGCGCAGGCGCTGGCCCACCAGCACCTGCGGGTCCCACCCCCCGAGGGGCTTTAAGCGGAGGAAGCCCTTCTCCTCCACGTGGCTCACGATCACCCCGATCTCGTCCAGGTGGCCCAGGAGGAGGACCTTGGGCCTCCCCCCGGGGTGGATGCGGGCGTAGGCGTTGCCGTGCCGGTCCCGTTCCACCTGGGCGAAGGAGCGGGCCCTTTCCAGGAAGACCTCGGCCGCCTCCTCCTCAAAGCCCGAGGGCCCCGAGGCGTAGAGGAGCCTTTCCAGAAACTCCAGGTCGGGCGCGTAGTCCATACCTCAAGCGTACAATGCCCCCATGAGGTTTTTGGCCCTCATCGCCCACGATGCCAAGAAGGAGGAGATGGTGGCCTTTTGCCAGCGGCACCGGGAGCTGCTTTCCCGCTTTCCCCTCCTCGCCACGGGCACCACGGGGGGGCGCATAGAGGAGGCCACGGGGCTTGGGGTGAAAAGGGTGCTTTCGGGGCCCTTGGGAGGGGATTTGCAGATCGGGGCCCAGGTAGCGGAGGGCCGGGTGTTGGCGGTGATCTTCCTCCAGGACCCCCTCACCGCCAAGCCCCACGAGCCCGACATCCAGGCCCTGGTGCGGGTGTGCAACGTGCACGGGGTGCCCTTGGTGACCAACCTGGCCGCCGCCGAGGCCCTGGTGCCCTGGCTTCGGTCCTTGGTCTAGAGGGTCTTTCGGTAGGCCAGGGCTTCCGCCACGTGGGCCTCCTCCACCCTTTCCGTCCCCTGGAGGTCGGCCACGGTGCGGGCCACCCGGAGGAGGCGGTCGTAGGAGCGGGCGGAGAGGAGCATCTTCTTGGCGGCGGCCTGCAGGAGGGCCTCGGCCCCGGGGGTGAGGCGCACCTCCCTCAGGGCCTTCCGGAAAGCTCCCCGTTGGGGCGGCCCTGGCGGGCGAGCATCCTCTCCCGGGCCTTCAGCACCCGCTCCCGCACCACCTCGGTGCTTTCCCCTTCGGGCGCGCGGGCGAGTTCCAGGGGGGTGAGGCGGGGGACCTCCACCACCAGGTCAAAGCGGTCCAGAAGGGGCCCGGAGATGCGGCCCGCATAGCGCTGGCGCATGGACGGGGTGCAGGTGCAAGGGCGCTCGGGGTCCCCGTACCAGCCGCAGGGGCAGGGGTTCATGGCCGCCACCAGGAGGAAGCGGGCGGGAAAGGTGAGGCTCGCCCGGGCCCGGGCGATGGTCACCACCCCGTCCTCCAGGGGCTGGCGCAGGGCCTCGAGGGCGTCCCGGGAGAACTCGGGGAACTCGTCCAAAAAGAGCACCCCCCGGTGGGCCAGGGAGACCTCCCCGGGCTTGGGGATGGCCCCGCCCCCGATGAGCCCGGCGTAGCTCACCGTGTGGTGGGGGGCGCGGAAGGAGGGTTCTTCAGGAGGCCCCGCACGGGCTGCCCCGCCGCCGAGTGGATGCGGGTCACCTCCAAGGCGGCCTCCCGAAGGAGAGGGGGGAGGAGGAAGGGGAGGCGTCTGGCCAGCATGGTCTTCCCCGAGCCCGGGCTTCCCACCATGAGGAGGTGGTGGTACCCGGCGGCGGCGATCTCCAGGGCGCGCTTGGCCTTGGCCTGGCCCTTGACGTCCCGGAGGTCCAGAATCTCCAGGGCCTCCAAGGGGTCCTCGGGCCGGGACTTTTCCAGGGGTTCCTCCCCCTTGAGGAAGGCCACCGCCTCCTCGAGGTGCCGCGCCCCGTACACCTCCACCCCCTCCACCAGGGCCGCCTCCTTGGCGCTCTCCGAAGGAAGGAGGAGCTTCTTGCCCTCCGCCAGAGCCCCCAGGGCCAGGTTCACCGCCCCCGGGACGGGCCTCAGGCTTCCGTCCAGCCCCAGCTCCCCCGCCAGGGCGAAGGGCGAGAGGGCCTCGAGGGGCACCACCCCCTGGGCGGCCAGGAGGCCCAGGGCGATGGGGAGGTCAAACTGGCTCCCCTCCTTCCTGAGCTCCGCCGGGGCCAGGTTCACCACCACCCGGGCCTGGGGGTAGGGGAAGCCGGCGTTCTTTAGGGCCGAGCGGACCCTCTCCCGGCTCTCCTCCACCGCCTTGTCGGGCAGGCCCACCAGGGCGTAGCTCGGAAGCCCGGGGCTTACGTCCACCTCCACGGTGACGGGAACCGCGTCCAGGCCGAAAAGGGCGTAGCTCCGCACCTGGGCCAGCATGGAAGGAGTTTATCACCGACGAAGTAGGGGCAGGTACAGGGCGAGGGCCAGGAGAAGGAGGGCGAGGAGCCCGCCGAAGGCGAGGCCGTACCCCAAGGCCTCCACCGCCACGCCAACGCCCCACTGCAGGAGGAAGGTGCCCCCGATGCCGAAGAGGTTCACCAGGGTGGTGCCCCGGCCCACCAGGTGGCCCGCCACCAGCTCCCGGGCCTGGGTAAGGGTGAGGATGTTGAAGGCCCCGAAGAAGCCCAAAAGGGCGTAGGCGGGGGCCAGGAGCTTGAGGAGGAGGAGAAGGAGGCCCAGGGCGAAGAGGAGGGCCGAGAGGAGGAGGACCCGGGCCGTCCCCAAGCGGTCCGCCAGGTACCCGGAGACGAGGAAGCCCAAGACCGCCATCCCCGAGTAGAGGAAGAGGAGGTTCCCCACCTGAAAGGCGGTGAGGCCCAGGGCGTAGGCGTAGGCCCCGGCCCAAAGGGTCTGCAGGGCCAAAAAGCCCCCGGCGAAGGCGAAGGCCAGGAAGGCCACCCGGAGAAGCTCCCGTTGCGGAGGACCTCCCCCAGGCCCCCCGGGCCCCCGTCCTTGGGCCAGGCCC
>BBBL01000003.1 GCA_001311545.1 Thermus kawarayensis JCM 12314
TGGGCGATCGGCGGGCCCGGAAGGGTCTTGGCGGCCGCCGCCCTGAAGTGCCTGGGCGGGGAGATCCAGGCCCGCTTCACGCCGCAAAACGAGGAGGAACGGGCGCGCCTAAAGGCCATGGGTGGGGACGAGCACCGCATCTACAAGACCGAGGACCTGGCCCCCGGGAAGGAGATCGTCTTCGCCGCCACCGGCATCACCGACGGGGACATCCTCCAGGGGGTGCGGTTTTTCGGCGGGGGGGCCAGGACCCACTCCATCGTCATGGGGCACGCCACCCGGGTGGTGCGCTTTATAGATTCCATACATCTTTTTGAGACGGGCGCGCGGGTGACCATCCGGGTATAAACTGAAGGACGTGCCCCGGGTCTACAGCGAAGCCGAGGCGGAGAGGCTCGCCCTGGAGTTCTTTGGGGGAGACGACCTGCGGGCCAGCGTCTTCCTCAGGCGCTACGCCCTGCGGGACGAGGAGGGGAGGCTCCTCGAGGCCACCCCCCCGAGATGTGGCGGAGGCTCGTCCGGCTGGCGGAGCACCCCCTTCTCAAGCGCTACCGGGAGGCCACGGGCGGAGGCCTCCCCCGCTGGCCCACCGCCCACACGGTAGACCCCTTCCAGAGGGTCCGCCTCCAGGCCCTCCTGCAGCGCCACGTGGACCAGAGCATCTCCTCCACGGTGAACCTGCCCCGGGAAACCCCCAAGGAAGTGGTGGAAAGGCTTTTCCTCCTGGCCTGGAAGGAGGGGTGCAAGGGGATCACCGTCTTCCGGGAGGGAAGTCGGGAGGAGGTGGTGGAGCCCCTGCCCCCCTTGGGGTCTGCACCTTCTGCCAGACGGCATGACCCGCTACCGCATCGCCACGAGGCCCTACCTCCCCTACCCCGGGGAGCGCCTGGCCCGGAGGAAAGGCCTGGGAGGGGAGTTTTACGAGCTCAGGCCCTACGCGGAAGGGGACGAGGTGCGCCGGGTCCACTGGCGGGCCTACGCCAAGACGGGAAGGCTCTACACCCGCCTGGAAACCGCCCCCGAGAGGGCCCGCTTCCGGATCTACCTGGACGAAAGCCCCAGCATGCGCCTCCACGGGAAGCTCCCCTACGCCGAGAAGGTGGCCGCCCTTCTCTTAAGAACCGCCCGCCAGGAAGACCCCCTGGCCCTCCTGGAGCGGGGAAGCCCCAAGGACCTCCGCCCCGGGCGGGGGGTCTTGGTCCTCCTCACGGACGGCCTGGACCCCCTGCCCTGGTCCCGGGTGCTCCCCAGGCGGTTGGTCCTGGTCCAGGTCCTCTCCCCCCTGGAGCTGGACCCGCCCCTGGAGGAAGCCCTGCTGGAGGACGTGGAAACCGGGGAAACCCTCCCCGTGGGCAAGGAGGCGGTAGGGGCCTACAAGGAGGCCCTGGCCGGCCACCTCCGGGCTCTCCGCCTCCTCGCCCTCCTACGGGGGAGGTACGCCCTCCTCCGGGTGGGGGAAGCCCCCCTTCCCGCCCTCCTACGCCAGGGCGTTCTGGAACTCCTCTAGGTCTAAGGCCCGAAGCCTTTCCGGGTCCACGCCCCCTTCCCAGCCCGCAAGCCGTCGGTAGGTCCTGACCCCTTCCCGGAAGGCCTCCGGGTCCAGGTGGGCCTCGAGGTTCCCCTTGCGGAAAGGCTGGAAGAAGCGCTGAGGAAGACGGTCCTCCTCGGGAGGAACCCCTTCCCGCAGGTTGAAAAGCCGGGTGAGCTGCAGGGTCCTCTCCCCCACCCTAAGCATCTCCTCCGGGCTAAAGCGCCAGCCCGTGGCGGCGTAGAGGGCCTCCTGCCACTCCTCCGGGGTCCAGGGGACGAAGTCGCAGAGGACCAGGCTGTTGACGAAGCCCCGCTCCCGGGTCTTGGTCCAAAGCATCCGGATCTTGGCCTCGGAGAGGTCCTCAATGGTCAAGGGGACGAAGTCCTCCCCGTAGAAGCGGAGTTCCTTCAGGGCCTTTCCCTCCTTGGCGAAGGCGGTGTCGTGGAGGTTGTGGTTGTGGTCGGCCCCGGTGGGACTCACGGCATAGCCCACCCCCAGGGCCCGCTTGTACCGGGGGTCGTGCATGGGCACCTCCTGGCCCTTCACGTGCATGGCAAGCTCCGGGTGGCCGATGGCCTCGGCGAGGCGGCGCGCCCCTTGGGCGAGAAGCTCCCCAAGCCTTCCCTCCCTCCGGGCCAGCTTCTCTATGGCGGCGATGAGGGCGTCCCCGTTCCCGAAGCGAAGCCCCAGGCCCTCGTCGTCCAGGTAACCCTTCTCCACCGCCTCCATGGCGCAGGCGATGGTCACCCCCACCCCGATCACGTCCAGCCCGTACTGGTTGCAGAGGGTGTTGGCCTTGGTCACGGCGTAGGGGTCGGTCACCCCGCAGGTGGAGCCCAAGGCCCCCAGGCCCTCGTACTCCGGCCCCCCGTACTCCGGACGCACGTCGTACCTGCCCGTGCCCTCAATCTTCACCACCTGCTTGCAGCGGATGACGCAGGCGTAGCAGGTGTCCCGCCCGATGCGGATGCCCAGGCGTCCAGGCTGGTGCCGTCCAAGGCCTCGGCGCCCTCCAGGAAGCATCCAGGAAGTTGTGGCTGGGAAGGACCCCCCGGAGGTTGAAAGGCTTCACCGTGCCCACGGTACCCATGGTGATGAGGCCCGCCGCCCGGTCCATGCGCTCCTTGGCCATGCGCCGGGCCAGGTCCTTGAGGAGGGCGGGGTCGTGGTAGGCGGGGAGGGTCTCCTTCCCGCCCGGGCGGAAACCGCCTTGAGCCTCTTGGCCCCCATCACCGCCCCCAAGCCCCCCCTTCCGGCGAAGTGGGCCAGGTCGTGGATGACGTTGGCGGTGAGGACCCGGTTCTCCCCGGCAAGGCCGATCTGGGCGATGCGGGCGTTCCCCCCGTGGGCCTCCTTGATGAGGGCCTCCACCTCCAAAGGATCCTTCCCCCAGAGGTGGACCGCAGGGTGGACGGCCACCTCCCCCCCCTCCACGTGGAGGTAGACGGGGTGTTCCGCCCGCCCCAGGACCACCAGGCGTCCAGGCCGGCGTTTTGAGCTCCGCCCCAAAGAAGCCGCCGCCCTCCGCATCCCCGTACCCCCCCGTGAGGGGCTCTTGGCGGCCACGGTGTTCCGGCCCGAGCCGGAGATGGGGGTGCCCGTGAGGACCCCGGGGGCGAAGACGAGGGCGTTCTCCGGGCCCAGGGGGTCGGCCCCTTTGGGCACGTGCCGGAGGAGGAGGTAGGCGGCCAGAGCCCGCCCCCCCAGGTACCGCCGCCAGAAGGCCTCGCCAAAGCTTTCGTACCACACCCGCCCCGTGGAAAGGTCCACGAAGGCCACGCGGTCGTGATATCCCTTGGGCATGTCTAAAGTTTACCCCCGCCCGGGGGCCAGGCCCTCAGGCGGGGTTCGGCGAGCTCAGCGGGTCTTACCGGAGAGGAGGTCCTCCGCCAGCTTCTGGGCCTTGTCCAAGGCCGCCTTGGGATCGGCCTTGTTGAGGATGGCCTCCTTGACGGCCTGGCCCAGGATGTCAAAGCGGATCTGCTCCCACTCCGCCAGGGCAGGCTCAAACTTGGCGTAGCGGCTCTGGCGCACGATGGTGGCGTAGTCGGGGTTCTCGGCACGTAGGCCTGGTAGACGGGGTCCTTCTGGGCCGCCTCGGTCACGGGCACGTACCCAGTAGCCGTGGCGAAGACCGCCTGGGCCCTGGGGGAGAGGACGAACTGGAGGAAGTCCTTGGCCACCGCCTGCTCCTCCTTGGGAGCCTGGCGGAAGACCACCAGGTTGGTCCCCTGGACAAGGCCATAGCCCGGCTGGCCCTTGGACCGGCCCGGCAGGGTAGCCACCCCCAGGTCAAACTTGGCCCCTTGGCGGTAGTAGGTGTAGCCGGCGGAGGTGTCCACGCTGAAGGCGTAGGGGCCCGAGCCCAGGTTCTGGTTGATGTAGCCGAGGTGATGGCCTTGGCCCAGCCTTCCTTGACCCCGTTCTGCAGGAGGGTGAGGGCCTCCACCGCCTCCTTGGAGTTCAGGACCAGCTTGCCGTCTTTCAGGTAGCTTCCCCCCAGGTTGAAGAAGAAGTAGGCGAAGGTGGAGGCGTCGGGCTGGAACCAGTAGACGGGACCGCCCTCGGCCTGGGAGAGCCGCTTGGCGGTGGCCACGAATTCCTCCAGGGTGGCGGGCACCTTGGCCCCGTGCTTCCTCAAGAGGTCCTTGTTGTAGTAGAGGACCTGGATGCTCTTGTTGAAGGGCACCCCGTAGACCACTCCCCCGAAGCGCACCGCGTTTAAGAAGGCGAGGTTCACCCCCTGGAGCCTGACCCCCAGGGATTCCACGGGCAGGAGGCTTTGGCCTCGAGGTAGAGGGCGATGTTGTTCTCGTAGGCCTGGGCCATGGCCGGGACCTTCCCGGCGGCGAAGGCCGCCTTGATCTTGGTGGAAAGGTCGCGGTAGCTCCCCTGGGGCACGGGGCGCACGCACCGCCCCTGCTGGCCCCTGTTAAACTCCGCCACCAGGTTTTCCAAGGCCACCTTGGGAGCGCCTCCGGTGAAACCGGTCCACAGCTCGGCCACCACCTTGGCCTTGGCGCACTGCTCCTTGATCACCTCCTCCGGCTTGGCCGTCTGGGCCAGGGCCAATCCCAAAAGCACCACCAGCAACAGCCCTTTCCTCATACCCACGCACCTCCGGACCGAGTATACCTTCCCCCGGTCAGGGCCCCGTCAGCCTCACTTGAGCCCCGAACGGGCAATGCCCTGGATGAACTGCCTTTGGGCCACGAAGTAGCCCAGGACCACAGGCAGGATGACGAAGGTGCTGGCGGCCATCAGGCCCCGTAGTCGGAGCCCGCCTCGGAGACGAAGGCCTGGAGGCCCAGCTGCACCGTGCGCATCTCCGGGCTTTGGGTGACGATGAGGGGCCAAAGCAGGGCGTTGTAGGCCCCGAGGAAGGTGAAGATGCCATAGGAGACGAGCCCGGGAACGCTCAAGGGCAGGGCGATGCGGAAAAGCTGGGTCAGGTACCCCGCCCCGTCTATGCGGGCGGCGTCGAAGAGGTCCTGGGGAAGGGAGAGGTAAAACTGCCGGAGGAGGAAGATGCCGAAGGCCGAGGCCAGCCAGGGCACGATGAGGGCGTAGTAGGTGTCCAGCCAGCCCAGCCGAGCGAGGAGGACGTAGTTGGGGATGAGGAGCACCTCCCCCGGCACCATCATGGTGGCCAGGATGAGGACGAAGACCCCCTCCTTCCCCGGGAAAGGGATGCGGGCCAGGGCGAAGGCCGCCAGGGCCGCCAGGAAAAGGCCCACCGCCACCTGGGTAAAAGCGGTGAAGAAGCTTACGAAGAAGTAGCGGCCCCAGGGCGCCGCCTGCCAGGCCTCGAGGTAGTTGTGGAACACGTACCCCAAGGCCCCCGGCACCGCGTTCACCCATTCCAGCCGCCAGAACTCCCCCTGGGAACGGAGGGCATCCGGCGGCAAGGGGGGGTCCAGGGGCGCCCCCTTGGGCCAGAGGACCACCAGGGCACCCGGCGGAAGGGGACCTCCCCCGTGTTGGTGAGGCGCACCCACCACCCCCCCTCCCCACGGACCACCTCCACCCTGGTCCCGTCCGCCACCGGATCAAAGAAGGCCCCCGGGGAGCGGGGCACCAGGGCCTTAGGAGGAAGGCCCCCGGGGCCCGGGAAGAAAAGCTCCACGCTTTTCCCGGGACCGAGGCCGCCCAAGAGGGGGTTATCCCCCAACCTCGCCGCCTTGAGCCAGTTCTCCGGCTTCATCCGCTCCGGCACCCAGACGGGGGCCGCCTGCAGGGCTTCCTGGGGGCTTTTAAGGCTTGTGGCCAGCATCCAGTAGAAGGGAAAGGCCATGACCAGCCCCCCCGAAAGGAGGAGGAGGTGGACGAGGAGGCGAAGGCCCTAGATCTCATAGTTCACCCGCCTCTCCAGCACCCGCCGTTGCAGCAGGGTGAGCCCCAGGATGATGAGGAAGGTCACCATGGCGATGGCGCTGGCGTAGGAGAAGTCCGAGTCGCGGAAGCCCTTGTTGTAGAGGTAGAAGGCCAGGGTCAGGGTGTCCTGCAACACCCCCCCCGTGGGGGTGAGGACGTAGACCTGGGTGAAGACCTGGAAGGCCCCGATGAGCCCAGGGTGAAGAGGAAGAAGGTGGTGGGGGAAAGGAGGGGCCAGGTGATATAGCGGTGCTGCTGGAAGAAGCTCGCCCCGTCCAGCTCGGCGGCCTCGTAGTACTCCTTGGGAATGGCCTGGAGCCCCGCCAAAAGGATCACCACCTGGTAGCCAGGAAGTGCCAGAGGCTCATGGCCATCACCGCCACGAAGGCCAGGCTCGGGCCCGCCCAAAAACCTTGGACCTCCACGCCCAAGGGGCGGAGGAGAAGGGCGAAGACCCCGGTGGAGGTGTTGAGCCAGTCCAGACCCGGGGTGGAGAGGAGCCAGTTGAGGAAGCCGAATTCCGGGTGGTAGATCCAACGCCACACCGCCGCCGCCGCCGTGAGGGCGGTGATGTAGGGCAGGAAGAAGAGGGTGCGATAAAGCCCCTGGAAGGCCACCCCGGTATTCAGCAGGATGGCTATCCCCGTGGCCAGCAAAAGCCCCGTGGGCACGGTGAAGACCACGTACCAGAAGGTGTTGCCCAAGGCCCGCCAAAAGAGGGGGTCCTCCAGGAGGATGCGGTAGTTCTGAAGGCCCACAAAGGCCGCCGGGCGCAGGAAGTTTACCCGGTCAAAGAGGCTTAGGTAAAAGGCGTAAAAGGTGGGAAACACGTGCCACACCAGCAAGAGGGCCAGGGCTGGCCAGACCAGGGCCCAGCCGTAAAGGTCCCCTTGGGCCCTCTCGGGCAGGTGGCGGCCCCGCAGAAGGGCCACCAAGAGGGGGGCCAGGAAGGGGGCGGGGGGAAACCACGGGGCCAGAAGGCCGAGCCCCAGGAGGAGGTGGGCCCCACCGAAGCGGAGCCCATAGAGGGCCAAGGCCCCATAAAGCCAAGGCCCAAACCCACCCCCCATCCGGGAACAAAGCCCAGGCGCTCCCCGTACACCCCCAGGGCGAGGAGCGCCCCCAAGGAAAGGAGCAGGTGATAAGGAAAAGCCCGCATCCCCTGGGAAGTATATAGGATGGAGGCGTGTGGACCTGACCATGGACACCGCCACCCCCTACCTTTCCCTGGGCCTTTTCCGGGGGGAGGAAGGCCTGGGCCGGGTGGTGCGGGTGGAAAGGCGGCACGAGGAGGTTCTCTTTGGCCTCCTGGACGAGCTACTGACCCAGGTGGGGGCGAGTCGGGAGGAGATCGGCGCCTGGTGCTGGGGGAAGGCCCCGGCTCCTACACGGGCCTGCGCATCGCCCTGGCAGCGGGGCTCGGCCTGGCCCAGGCCCTGGGGGCCCAGGTCTACGGGGTGAACTCCCTCCTCGCCGCCTGCTGGCCCTTTTTGGAGGAAGGCCGGCTCCTCACCCCCCTCTTCACCGCCAGGAACCGGCTCTACTACGGGGCCACCTACGGGAAGGAAGGGGGGAGGCCCCTCGAGGCCATGCCCCCAAGGAAGCTCAGGGCGGAAGAGCTCCCCCGGGAGGGCCTCCTCCTAGACCCACCCCCGGACCCCCGGGTCCTCTACGAGCTCCTGCCCTTCGCCCGGGAGGGCCTGGAACCCCTCTACCTCTGATACCCTTTCTCCCCCTTTCCTTCGCCCTGCTGGCTCGGGGAAGCCTGCCTAGGGGCCTTTATGCTGGCCCAAGCCAGCATGGGGTGGCATTAATCCGCCGCCACCCCGGGCAGGGGGGAGAGGTAGCGGTAGCTGGGAAGGGGCTCCTGGAAGGAGATCCCCTCGAGCCTCTCGGCCAGGAGCACCAGGTTCTCCCCGGCGATGCGGGCGTCCTCCAGGAGCTCCGGGTTCTCCTTGAGGCTTCTCGTCCCCTTGCGGTGGGCGTAAACCAGGCCCAAGGGAGCCAGGACAAAGCCCATGTAGGAGAGGGGCAGAAGCATCTGGGAAAGGGCCTGGCTCGCCCCCTCCTCCTCGGCCACCGCCAGGAGGGCCATGGGCTTCCCCAGGTTCAAAAGGCCCTGGTTCTCCATGGAGGTCATGCGTTCCAGAAGGGCCTTCATCCGGGCGGAGGCGCTAAACCAGTAGACCGGAGTGGCGAAGACCACGGCGTCGGCGGAAAGGATCCGTTCCGCCACCCTGCCGAACCCGTCCCAAGGCCCCTGCACGCAGGTCTCGGGGCCGCAGGAGGTGGGGTCTTGGGAGTAGTTCCCCGCGCAGAAGGGAAAGGGGTGCTTCACCAGGTCCAGGCGCTCGGTGAGGGCCCCCTTGCGCCTGGCCGCCTCCAGGACCTCGTCCAAAAGCTCCGCCGTAAACCCGTCCGTCCGTGCCGATGCGTTGACGCCGAGCACGCGTAGCTCATAAATATCACCCAGACACTAAACCGCCTTTAGTATAGCATGCGCAATCTAGGGGCGGAAGGCCCCGGCCACAAACTCCCCCATCCCCCGGGCCCGCACGGGGTATCCCCGGAAGACCCCTGCCCCCAGCACCGGGCCCTCCCAGTAGGCCACCCGGGTGGTCCGGGAAAGGACCTCCCCTTCCCGGAAAAGGGGCCTTAGGGCGAGGGAAAGCCCAGGGCCTTCCAGGCGCCAGGCCAGGGTGTAGGTGCGGCCCGAGGGGCTCGTCCAGGCCCCTTCGGGGAGGAAGGCGAGCTCTAGGGCCTCCACCCGCCCCCAAGGGTCCACCCGGCTACCCAGGACCTGCACCACCTTCCCCTCGCGGTCCTTCACCTGGTAGGCCATGAGCTCCGAGCCGTCGGAGAGGTGGAGGCCGAACCAGTCCCAGGTGGCCGAGACCCCGGAAAGCTGCTCCCCCCACTGGTGGTCCAGCCAGGACTCCCCCTGGACCCCCTCCCCCAGCACCTGCCCGAAGGTCCCGGCCCGGGTGTAGGACTGGTAGTACATGCGCCCCGTCTCCTCCGTGCCCGAGTAGCCCGGGGGGTGGACCACGGGGGGGCTTAAGGGGCAGAAAGAGGAGGTCCACCCCGGGGGCCTGGAGGCGGAACCCCTCCCCCTCCCGGAAGAAGCGCCAACCCGCAAGCTCCAGCCTAGGTCCCGCCTCCGCCCGCCCCCTCGGGGCGAAGAGGTCCTGGTCGGAGACCTCCAGGAAGCGCCTTTCCCCGGTGCGGAGGTCGGTGAGGGCCAGGTGGGCGGCGTGGAAAGCCCCAAAGAGGCTTCCCGGAAGGCCCAGGATGCGGTAGGAAGGGGGGGCGTAGGCCTTGAAGAAGGCGAAGTGGAAGGCGTAGGGCTCCGCCCAGCCCGAGGCGTACCACCACTCCAGGGGGGCGGGCCTGGGGTCCCAGTCCTCGGGGTCGGGAAGCCGCCCGGGGTCCACCCCCAGGAGGGCGGGGGCGCAGGCGGCGAGGAGGAGGGCGAGGGGCCAAAGGCGCCTCACGGCCTCATGTTACCCATGTCCCCAAGGGCCCCATTGTAGATTGGGCCCATGACCGACACCCATGCCCACCTGGACTTCCTGGAGCCCGAGGAGCTCGCCGAGGTAAGGGCCCACCTCCCAGGCTTCGGGCCGTCCTCACCCTGGGGGTGGACCCAAGCCGCTGGGAAAAGACCCTAAGCCTCGCCCAGGAAAATGTCTACGCCGCCCTTGGCCTCCACCCCACCAGCGCCCACCTCCTCTCCCCGGAGGTGGAGGAAGCCCTCCGCCACTACGCCCGCCACGAAAGGGTGCGGGCCATCGGGGAGACGGGGCTGGACTACCACTGGACCCCGGAGACCAGGGCCGCCCAGCTCCGGGCCCTGGACTTCCAGGCGGCCCTGGCGGAGAGCTCGGCCTCCCCCTGGTCCTCCACGTGCGAAGCCGGGACGGGAAGGCGGAGGAGGACCTCGCGGGGTGGCTCCTTCTCCACCGGCCCAAGCGGGCGGTCCTCCACGCCTTCTCCGGCCACCCCGCCCTGGAGGCGGCGGGCCTGGAGGTGGGGGCCTACTTCAGCTTCGCCGGCCCCCTCACCTACAAGAAAAACCTCGCCCTCCGCGAGGCCGCGGCCCGGCTCCCCGAGGAAAGGCTTCTGGTGGAGACCGACACCCCCTTCCTTCCCCCAGAACCCTTCCGGGGAAAGCGGAACCGCCCCCACTACGTGCGCTACACCCTTGAGAAGCTCGCCGAGGCGCGAGGGGTGGACTTCGCCGAGATGGAGGCCCGCACCGACGGAAACGCCCAGGTATGCTTTGGGTGGACATGAGGCGCCTTTGGGTCTTCCTCTGGTTTTTGGGCCTGGGCCTGGCGGCGCCCCGCCTGGTGGTGGAGCCCGAGGACGGGGTGAGGCCCCTCCTGGACCTCATCGCCTCCGCCCGGGAGGAAATCCTGGTCAAGATGTACCTCTGGACCCCAAGCCGCATGGACGTGGTGGAGGCCCTGGGCGAGGCGGCGAAGCGGGGGGTGAGGGTGAGGGTCCTCCTGGAACGGGAGCCCTCGGGGGCCGGGTGGACCTCACCGTGTACCAGGCCCTGAAGGAGCGGGGGGTGGAGGTCAGGCTCACCACGCCCTTCCGCTTCGTCTTCGTGCACGAAAAGAGCCTGGTGGTGGACCGCAAGCTGGCCTGGGTGGGGACCATGAACCTCACGGGAAGCTCCTTCGGTGCCAACCGGGAGTACGCCCTCCTCCTGGACGACCCCAAACAGGTGGCCGAGATCGCCCGGGTCTTTGAAGCCGACTGGGGAGGGGAAAGGCTGGACCTCTCCCGGGCGCTCCTCGTCTGGTCCCCGAGCCGCGTCCTTGGTGGGGTCAAGGAGGGGAACGCCCGGGAGGTGCTCCTCGGCCTCATCCGGGGAGCCAAAAAGGAGCTCTTCCTGGAGCACCAGGCCATGGCCGACCCCGAGGTGGTGGAGGCCCTGAAGGAGGCCCTGAGCCGGGGGGTGCAGGTCAGGATCCTGGGAAGCCCCCAGGAGCCGGGGGACACCTACTTCCTGGAGGGGGCCCTGGCCCTGAGGGCCGCCGGGGCCTTGGTGCGCTTTCTGCCCGACCCTTACGTCCACGCCAAGGTCCTGGTGCGGGATAAGGAAGAAGCCCTTCTGGGGAGCCACAACCTGAGCGCCAACTCCCTGAACGCCAACCGGGAGCTCTCGGTGCGCTTCACCGCCCAAGAGGCACCCGAGGCCTTCCAAAGGCTCCTTTCCGTGATGGAAGGGGACTGGCAGAGGGCCCTCCCGGAAAACCCCTTCGCCCTCCCCCCGGTAGAAGGGGTGATCCCCTGGCAGGAGGCCCCTCGCTACTTCGGCCGCATGGCCACGGTGGAAGGGGTGATCCAGGCGGTGGAGGACCGGGGTTCGGTGGCCTTTTTGCGGTTCGGCCCCGGGGAGAGCGACCTTAGGCTCGTGGTCTTCCCCAGAAGCTACGGCCTCTTCGCCCAGCCTTTCCCCCAGAGCTACCTGGCAAGAAGGTGCGGGCCAGGGGGCGGATCGTCCTCTACGCCGGGTATTACGAGATCGTTCTGGAGGGCCCGGAAGCCCTCGAGGTGCTGGATGGAGGCCCTTAAGGCCCTGGGCTACGAGGTGAGCCCCATAGAAGGGGGCTTCTACGGGGAAAAGCGCCGGGGCGGGGTGGTCTACCAGGTCTTCTACTCGGAGGAGGGCGACCTGCGCCTGAGGCGGAAACGCCTCCTCCGGGAGGAGGCCCACCCCCTGGTCCTGGCGGGGGTGGAGGGGGAGTGGGCGGCCCGCTTAGAGGTGGAGGAGAACTTCTTCGCCGTGGCCCGTCCCGAAGACCTCCCCCCCTGGTCCTGGCCTTTGAGCGGCTTGACCTCGAGGGCCCAAACCCCTAAACTTAAGCCCAACATGCGCCCGCGCCGCGACAACGGCTAGCGGGGGGCAGGAGGAAGCCCCCCCGGTCCCTTGGGCCGGGGGGGCTAAGGCTTAAGGAGGAAAGATGCGGGTACTGGTCAAGGACTTGCGGGCACACGTGGGCGAGGAGGTGGAGCTTCTGGGCTTCCTCACTGGCGGAGGGATTTGGGAAGGGTCCAGTTCCTCCTCCTTCGGGACCGAAGCGGGGTGGTGCAGGTGGTGACGGGGGGGCAACGGCTACCCCTCCCCGAATCCTCTGCGGGTGCGGGGGGTGGTGGTGCGAAGCGAGAAGGCCCCGGGGGGCCTCGAGGTCCAGGCCAAGGAGGTGGAGGTCCTCTCCCCGGCCCTCGAGCCCACCCCGGTGGAGATCCCCAAAGAAGAGTGGCGGGCGAACCCCGACACCCTCCTGGAGTACCGTTACGTCACCCTAAGGGGGGAGAAGGCCCGCGCCCCCCTCAAGGTCCAGGCCGCCCTGGTGCGGGGCTTCCGCCGCTATTTAGACCGGCAGGACTTCACCGAGATCTTCACCCCCAAGGTGGTCCGGGCGGGAGCCGAGGGGGGAAGCGGACTTTTCGGGGTGGACTACTTCGAAAAAAAGGGCCTACCTCGCCCAGTCCCCCCAGCTTTACAAGCAGATCATGGTGGGGGTCTTTGAACGGGTCTACGAGGTGGCCCCGGTGTGGCGCATGGAGGAGCACCACACGAGCCGCCACCTGAACGAGTACCTCTCCCTGGACGTGGAGATGGGCTTCATCGCGGACGAGGAGGACCTGATGCGGCTGGAGGAAGCCCTCCTCGCCGAGATGCTGGAGGAGGCCCTGAACACGGCCGGGAACGAGATCCGCCTCCTGGGGGCACGTGGCCCTCCTTCCCCCAGGACATCCCCCGCCTCACCCACGCCGAGGCCAAAAGGATCCTCAAAGAGGAGCTCGGCTACCCCGTGGGCCAGGACCTCTCCGAGGAGGCGGAGCGCCTCCTCGGAGAGTACGCCAAGGAACGCTGGGGCTCGGACTGGCTCTTCGTCACCCGCTACCCCCGTTCCGTCCGCCCCTTTTACACCTACCCCGAGGAGGACGGCACCACGAGGAGCTTTGACCTGCTCTTCCGCGGCCTGGAGATCACCTCGGGGGGCCAGCGCATCCACCGCTACGAGGAGCTCTTGGAAAGCCTAAAGGCCAAGGGCATGGACCCCGAGGCCTTCCAAGGGTACCTGGAGGTCTTCAAGTACGGCATGCCCCCCCACGGGGGGTTCGCCATCGGGGCCGAGCGCCTCACCCAGAAGCTTTTGGGCCTCCCCAACGTGCGCTACGCCCGCGCCTTCCCCCGGGACCGGCACCGGCTCACGCCTTAAAGCAAAGCGCCCCGGGCTTCCCGGGGCGCGCCCCTTAGCGCCTTTAGAAGCGGTCCATGAGGATCGCCCGCTTGACCTCCTCAATCAGCTGGGTCACGGGGATGTCCCGGGGGCAGGCCTCGGTGCAGTTGTAGGCGGTGCGGCACCGCCACACCCCGCTCCCCGAGCCCAGGGCCTTGAAGCGCTCCCGCTTTCCGCGGTCGCGGGAGTCAAAGATGAAGCGGTGGGCCTGGACGATGGCCGCAGGTCCCAGATAGGTGCCGTTCACCCAGAAGACGGGGCAGCTGGTGGTGCAGCTGGCGCAGAGGATGCACTTGGTGCCGTGGTCAAAGCGCTCCCTCTCCTCGGGGGACTGGAGGCGCTCCCGCTGGGGCGGGGGCTCGTCGTTGATGAGGAAGGGCTTCACCGCCCGGTAGGCGGCGAAAAAGGGCTCCATGTCCACGATGAGGTCCTTCTCCACCGGCAGGCCCCGGATGGGCTCCACGGTGATGAGGCTCCCCAGTTCCTTCACCAGGGTCTTGCAGGCCAGGCGGTTTTTCCCGTTGATGAGCATGGCGTCGGAGCCGCAGATGCCGTGGCCGCAGCTTCTGCGGAAGGCCAGGGTGCCGTCCTGGTCCCACTTCACCTTGTGCAAGAGGTCCAGGACCGGTCCCAGGGCTCGGCCTCCACCTGGTAGGTCTCCCAGCGGGGCCTCGAGTCCTTCTGGGGATCAAAGCGGAGGATCTTCAGGGTAACCTGCATCCTGCCTCCTAGTAGGTGCGGGCCTTGGGCTCAAAGCGGCCCAGGACCACGGGCTTGTAACGGAAGGCCACCTTGCCGTCTTCCACCTTGTAGGCCAGGGTGTGCTTGAGCCAGTTCTGGTCGTCCCGCTCGGGGTAGTCCTCCCGGGCGTGGGCCCCCCGGGACTCGGTGCGGTTGAGGGCCGAGTGCACCAAGGCCTCGGAGACCTCGAGGAGGTACCCAAGCTCCAGGGCCTCCACCAGCTCGGTGTTGTAGGCGTCCCCCTTGTCGTCAATGGAGATCCGCTTGTAGCGGTCCATGAGCTCCTTCAAGACCTCCACCTGCTTCTTGAGGAGGTCCCCGGTGCGGAAGACCGAGGCGTGGTCCATCATGCTCTGTTGCAGCTCGGCCCGAAGGACCGCCACCTTCTCCTTGCCGGTGGAGTTCTTGATGCGCTCTATGCGCTCGCGGCTCTCCCCCAGGTGCTCCTCGGTGAGCTCGTGGTAGTCGGCGTCCTTGGCGAAGCGGGCGGCGTGGATTCCGGCGCGGCGGCCGAAGACCACGAGGTCCCCCAAGGAGTTGGTGCCCAGGCGGTTCGCCCCGTGGAGGCTCACGCAGGCCGCCTCCCCGGCGGCGTAGAGGCCGGGGACACGGTGTTCTTCTCGTCCCGGATCACCTGGCCCCAGAGGGTGGTGGGGATCCCCCCATGGCGTAGTGGGCGGTGGGCATCACCGGCACGGGCTCTTTGAGGGGGTCCACCCCCAGGTAGATGCGGCTGAACTCGGTGATGTCGGGAAGCTTCTTCTCAATGACCTCGGGGGGCAGGTGGGTGAGGTCCAAGAGGACGTGGTCCTTCTTGGGGCCCACGCCCCTTCCCTCCCGCACCTCCAGGTACATGGCCCGGGAGACCATGTCCCTGGGGGCCAGGTCCTTGATGGTGGGGGCGTAGCGCTCCATGAAGCGCTCGCCCAGGGCGTTCCTCAGGATCCCTCCCTCGCCCCGGGCCCCCTCGGTGAGGAGGATGCCCAAGGGGTAAAGCCCCGTGGGGTGGAACTGGTAAAACTCCATGTCCTCCAGGGGAAGCCCCTTGCGGTAGAGGATGGCCTGCAGGTCCCCGGTGAGGGTGTAGGCGTTGGAGGTCACCTTGTAGATGCGGCCAAAGCCCCCCGAGGCGATGACGATGGCCTTGGCCTCAAAGAGGTGGAGTTCCCCGGTGGCCAGCTCCAAGGCCACGAGGCCCTTGGCCACGCCGTCCTCAATGATGACGTCCGTGACGTGGAACTCGTTGTAGAAGGTGATGCCCGCCTTGACGCACTGCTGGTAGAGGGTCTGGAGGATCATGTGCCCGGTGCGGTCGGCGGCGTGGGCCGCCCGGTGCACCGGGGCCTTGCCCCAGTCCTTGGTGTGCCCCCCGAAGCGGCGCTGGGCGATCTTGCCGCTTGGGAGGCGGTCAAAGGGGAGGCCCATGTGCTCCAGCTCAATCACCGCCTCAATGACCTCCTTGGCGAAGACCTCGGCGGCGTCCTGGTCCGTGAGGTAATCCCCCCCCTTGACCGTGTCAAACATGTGCCATTCCCAGTGATCCTCCTCCACGTTGCCTAGGGCGGCCCCTATCCCGCCCTGGGCCGCCCCCGTGTGGCTTCGCGTGGGGTAGAGTTTGGAGACCACCGCCACGTCCGCACCCTCTCTGGCCGCATACAAGGCGGTGGCGAGGCCCGCCCCGCCCGCGCCCACCACGATGACCTCGTGCCTGTGCGCCATATCACTTCACCCCGAAGTCGTGGTTCAAAAGGGAAAGGCTTCCCAGGAGGAACAAAAAGGCGATGAGGCTGTAGAGCACCGCCTTGGTCCAGAAGCGCTTCGCGGGGTCCCGCACCCAGTCGTCCAGCACGTAGCGAAGCCCGTTGGCCCCGTGCAAGAGGCCCAGGGCCAGGATCAGGAGATCGTAGAGCTTCCAGGTGGTCTGGGAAAGTCTCTTGGCCACGTAGTCGTAGTTGATGGAGTTGAGGTCGGTAAGAACGGCGTTCATCCACATGTGGCCGATGAGGAGGAAGACCAGCACCACCCCGCTGATGCGCATGAAAACCCACCAGTAGAGCTCCAGGTTGGTGCTGGCCTCGAGCCTCGCCTCCTGGTACCGCTTGGACTTAATCGCCATGGCCGCCTCCCAGGATCCCGCCCCCGATCTTGATCAGGAAGGGCAGGTAGAAGACCACGAAGAGGACCCAGACCCCATACCAGAGCTGCCTCTGGTAGCGCACGCCCCAGGAGGTGAAGTCCATGAGGATGATCCTGAGGCCGTTAAACCCGTGGTAGAGCACCCCGGCGATGAGGAGGAGGAGCCCCACCTGAAACACGCTGGTGGTAGAACTTCATGAGGGCGTTGGACACCTCGGGGCCCCACATGGCGCTGCTGATGTTGGCCACGTGGAGCATGAGGAAGACCACGATGCCCAGGCCCGATATCCGGTGCAGGTAAAACGCCCACTGCCCTTCTCTTCCCCGGTACATGGCACCTCCTTGCCGGGGCTATCATACACCTTTCCCCTGGGAAAGGGCGTTGTCCGGCCCACCCTCGAGGTCCTTATACCCCCCTCCTGTACCCCATGCCCGAGCTGGACAAGGCTTTCCCCCAAG
>BBBL01000004.1 GCA_001311545.1 Thermus kawarayensis JCM 12314
AAAGGGGAGCCCCCCTTTACCTCCTGGACCCTCAGGACCCTCTCTTCGCCCTTCCCGTCCCCCCCGGTCTCAAGGGGCCTTCCAGGAGGAGAACGCCCGCCTGGCGGCGGCCGCCTTGAGGCTTTTGGGCTTTCCCGAGGAGGCCATCGCCCGGGGGCTTGGGGAGGCGCAAAACCCGGGGCGCCTGGAGCGCTTCCTGGTGAAGGGGGTGGAGGTCTACCTGGACGGGGCCCACAACCCCCCGGCGGCGGAGGCCCTGGCCCGGGAGTTTTCCGCCTACCACCTGGTCTTTGGCGCCTTTCCCCGGAAGGACGTGAAGGGCCTCCTGGCCCACCTCCTGCCCAAGGCCAGGAGCGTCCGCTACACCCGGGCGGGGGAAGGGGCTTTGGGGCGGGAGCTGGGGGCGCCCTTCTTTGAGGACCCGTGGGAGGCCTTGGAGGACGCCTTAAAGCGGGCGGAGGAGGACGGGGTCCCGGTCCTGGCCACGGGCTCCCTGTACCTGGTGGGACGGCTCCGCCCGCGGGGGTAAGTACCCCACCGCGGCTTTCGCCGCGGTGGGGGCCCCGAAAAAGTCTCCCCTAGTCCTGGGCCTCGGCCAGGACCCGCCCTGAAGGGTCGGCGAAGACCACCCGGCGCACCCGGTTGAGCTCCAGGATCACGTAGGGGCTGGTGAGGGCCTGGGTGACGATGGCCCCGGGCCTGGGGGAGGTGAGGGCGAGGACCACCCGGGCGGCGTCCCCGGCGTAGGTGACCCCGGCCACCTCCAGCCCGTACCCGCCGGTGGCTTAAGGCCCCAGAAGAAGGCGGCCACGCTCCGGGTGCGGAAGTCCACCCCGGGAGCGGGGGGGCGGGGAAGACGGTTGCCCACCGCCAGCCCCCAGACCTCGGCGAAGCGGGTGGGGTTGTTGGCCAGATAGGCCCGGGGTTCGGTTTCGGCGTAGGCGGCGTTGGTGCCCTGGCTCAGGATGCGGTAAAGGGGAGCGGGCGGGCTCACGAGCTCCACCTTAAGCCCATACTGCACCAAAAGGGTTCCCACCCGGTAGGCTCGGGGGCGGGGTCCAGGCCGAGGGGCCGCAGCACGGGCTCGGAGAGTTCAAAAAGCACCACCTGCCGCCCGCCCCGCCGGGCCAGCACCTCCCGCAGGAGGACCTGGGTCTCCGGGCCGGTGAAGGCGTAGAGGTCTGGGGTCTGGTAGTCCGCGGGCTGGACCAGGGTGCGCCGTTCCTCTTCCTTCAGGCTTCCCGTGAGCCGCACCCAGCCTGCCCCATCGTAGAGCCAGCTGGAGCGCAGGGCGGCCTGGGCCCTCACCTCCACGAGGCTTCCCGAGATCCCCCGCACCGCCTCGGCCAGGGGCCTTAGGGCGGGCCCCACTTCCCGGAGAAGGGGGCTGTCCTCCACCCAGAGGGCCCCGGGCACGGCCCAGAGGCTTTCCCCTCCGGGTTTTCTCAGCCTGAGCACCTTCTCCCCCAGGCGCACCTCCCTGGGTTCCCCGTAGAAGTAGGTCCAGCGCTCCGTGGCCTCGGGGAAGAGGAGCTGGGCCTCGGCCACCCGGTAGCCCGAGCCCTGAAGCACCTCGCAGGCGGCAAGGAAGGGAAGAAGAAGCAGGGGGACGAGAAGGCCTTTTCTCATGCTTCCATGATACCCCTCTCTTTTCCCCTTGCTTTTAAGCTTCCCTTAAGCAGCTTAGCGGCTCCTGGGGTCCAGGGCGTCCCGGAGGCCATCCCCCAGGAGGTTGAAGGCCAGCACGGTGACCATGATGAAAAGCCCGGGGAAGATCATGGTCCAGGGGGCGTTCATGGCGTAGCCTCCCTTGAAGCTGTCGGCGATCATCGCCCCCCATTCGGGAGCGGGGGGCTGGGCCCCTAGGCCCAGGAAGCCCAAGGCGGCGGCCTCGAGGGTGGCCGTCCCGATGGACAGGGTGGCCTGGACCACCAGGGGAGGCAGGGTGCCCGGCAGGAGGTGCTTGAGGAGGATGCGCCCGTTGCCCGCTCCCAAAGCCATGGCCGCCTGGACGAAATCCAGTTCCCGCAAGGAGAGGACCATGGAGCGGGCCAGGCGGATGTAGACGGGCACCTGGACGATGCCGATGGCCAGCATGGCGTTTTGCAGGCTGGGGCCGGACACGGCCACGATGGCGATGGCCAGGAGGGTTCCGGGAAAAGCCAGGAGGAGGTCGGTCAGCCAGCCGATGAGAAGCTCCGTCTTCCCCCGGTAAAACCCGGCGAGAAGCCCCAGGAGGGTTCCCAGGACCAGGCCGAGGCTCACCGAGATCACCCCCACCTGCAAGGAGATGCGGCTCCCGTGCAGGACCCGGGTGAAGAGGTCCCGGCCCAAATGATCGGTGCCAAAGGGGTGTTCCAGGGAAGGGGGTTTGAGCCGGTTGAGGTAGTCGCGGTCGGTGGAGGGGTCGTAGGGCTTGAGGACGGGGATGAGGAGGGCCAGGAGCACCAAGAAAAGGGTGAGGAGAAGCCCCACCTTACCGGAAGGGGACTTCAGAAAGCGCCGGAAGGCTTGGCGGGTCGGGGTTTCCATGGCTTCACCGGTACTGGATGCGGGGGTCCAAAAGGGCGTAGGAAAGGTCCACCAGAAGGTTGACCAGGACGAAGGCGGTGGCCACCACCAAGACCCCGGCCTGGACCACGGGGTAGTCCCGGTTGAGGATGCCCTCGTAGATGTAGGAGCCGATGCCGGGCCAGGAGAAGATGGTCTCGGTGAGGATGGCCCCGCCCAGGAGGGTGCCGAACTGGAGGCCGATGATGGTGACCACGGGCAAGAGGGCGTTTTTGAGGGCGTGCTTGAGGATGACCTGGCGCTCGGCCAGGCCCTTGGCCCGGGCGGTGCGCACGTAGTCTTGGGAAAGGACCTCCAGCATGGCGCTCCGGGTGATGCGGGTGAGGATGGCCAGGGGGATGGTGCCCAGGGTCAGGGCGGGGAGGACCAGGTGCCGCAGGGCGTCTAGGAGCACCATAGGCCGGCCCTGGAGGAGGCTGTCCAGGAGGAGGAAGCCGCTCAGGGGCCGGAAGTCCAGGGCGAGCTCCGTGGAAAGCCTGCCCCCCGTGGGGAGCCAGTGGAGGTTCACGGCGAAGAGGTAGACCAGAAGGAGTCCCAGCCAGAAGACGGGCATGGAGACCCCCACCAAGGAGAGGCTCATGGAAAGGGTGTCCAGGAGGCTATTCTTGCGCACCGCCGCCAGGATGCCCACCGGGATGCCCACCGCCACCGCCACCAAGGTGGCGCTCAGGGCCAGCTCAAAGGTGGCGGGCCAGCGCCTTTTCAGCTCCTCGGCCACGGGATGGTGGAGACGGCGCTTTGGCCCAGGTCCCCCGTGAGGACGCTCTTCAGGAAGGTGAGGTACTGGACGTAGAGGGGGCGGTTGAGCCCGAGCTTTTCCCTGAGGGCCGCAAGCTGCTCCGGGGTGCCCCGTTCCCCCAGGATGGCCTGGGCGGGGTCCCCGGGGATGAGCTGGAGGAAGGTGAAGACCAAGAGGGTGATGCCCAGGAGCACGGGGACAAGCCCCAGAAGCCTTCGCAAAATGTAGCTCCCCATTTCTTCGCCTCAAAAAGCCCGGACCCCCCGAAGGGGTCCGGGGAACACCGCCTTAGCGCTTCTCTATGGTCGCAAAGGACTCGGAGCCCAGGGGGCTGGGGGTCCAGCCGGTGACGTTCTGGCGCCTGGCCAGGAGGGGCTGGGAGTGGACGATGGGGATGCGCAGGGCCAGGTTGAAGGTGAGCTCGTCGGCCTGCTGGTAGAGGCGCTTCCGCTCCTCCAGGTTGGGGGTGGTGGCGGCCTTGGTGAGGAGGTCGCCCAGCTCCTTCACGCAAAGGGGCTTCCCGCTGCCGTCAAAGAGGTCGGCGATGGGGCAGGCGAAGTGGGGGTCAAAGAAGTTCTGGGGATCGCCGTAGTCCCCGGTCCAGCCCAGCATATAGGCCTGGAAGCCGGGGCCTTTTTGCGGTCCGCCAGGTAGCTGGCCCAGTCCTTGGTCTGGAGCTTCACCCGGATGCCCAGGGCCGAAAGGTCGGCGGCCATAGCCTCGGCGATCTCCTTGGGGGTGGGGAAGTAGGGACGGGAGACGGGCATGTACCAGAGCTCCATCTCAAAGCCGTTGGGGTAGCCCGCTTCCGCCAGGAGCGCCTTGGCCTTCTGCGGGTTGAACTCGTAGTCCGTGACCTTGGGAGACTGGAAAGCCTTCATGGAGGGCGGGGTGAAGTGGCCGTCCGTGAGGCCCAGCTTCCCCCAGAAGGCCTGGACGATGGCCTTCTTGTTGATGGCCATGGCGATGGCCTGGCGCACCCTGGGTCGGAGAGGGGCTTGTGGGAGGGATTCAGGGCCAGGTAGCCCACGTTGAAGGAGGGTCGGAAGACCGCGGCCAGGTTCCTGTCGGCCTCGAGGTCCTTGAGGTTGGCCGGGGGAATGTCGGTGGTGAAGTCAATGGTGCCGGCCTTCAGGGCCGCCAGCCGGGCGGCGGGGTCCTTGATGACCCGGATGACCACCCGGTCCATCTTGGGGAGGCCCGCCTTCCAGTAGGTGGGGTTCCTTTCCAAGACGATCTGCTCCCCGGGCCGCCACTCCACCAGCCGGAAGGGGCCGGTGCCCACGGCGCTTCCCGTGGGGGAGCCGTACTTGGCCCCGTCCTTCCTTATGGCGCTTGGGCTTGCGATGCCGAAATAGCCCGAGCCGATGGCGGCGGGGAAGGCGGGGAAGGGCTGGGTGAGTATGAAGCGGATGGTGTACTTGTCCACCACCTGGATTTCCTTCAGTAAGGAGCCCTCCTCGCCCTTGAAACCGCCGAACAGCTCGGGCCAGATCTCGTAGCGGGCGGCGGCGTCAATGCGGGTGGGGTTCTTGGGGTCCCACCAGCGCTCCACGTTGAACTTCACCGCCTCGGCGGTGAGCTCGGTGCCGTCCTGGAACTTCACTCCCTGGCGCAGGCGGAAGGTCCAGACCTTGCCGTCTGGGCTGCTGAACCAGCTGGTGGCCAGGCCGGCCGTGACCTCCGTGCTCCCCGGCTTGAAGTCCACCAGGGTGTCGTAGATCTGGCGCTGGACGTAGATGGAGATGCCGTCCGTGATGTTGCCGGGCTCGAGGCTCACCGGCTCCCCGTTGGCCCCAAACACCAGGGTCTTCTGGGCGAGGCCAAGGCCCAAGGCCACGGCAAGACCGAGTAAGGCTTTTCCTTTCATAGAGCTCCTTTCTGGGGTCCTTTCCCCTTGGCGTGCCGGACCAAGTATAAAGCGCCCCCCCAAGGGGGCGCAAGCCCGGGGTATCCCCTCACCCTTCCCCCAGGTAGGCCCTCTGCACCTCGGGGTTTTCCGCGAGCTCCCGGGCGGGCCCATGGAGGGTGATCTCCCCCGTGGCGAGGACATAGCCCCGGTGGGCGATCTGCAGGGCCAGGCGGGCGTTTTGCTCCACCAGAAGGATGGTGCGCCCTTCCCGGTTCAGCTTCTGGATGATCTCAAAGATGGCGTCCACCAAAACGGGGGCCAGGCCCATGGAGGGCTCGTCCATGAGGAGGATGCGGGGGTTTTGCATGAGGGCCCGGCCGATGGCCAGCATCTGTTGCTCCCCCCCGAGAGTTCCCCCCTTCTGGCCCCGGCGCTCGTAGAGCCTGGGGAAGAGGGCGTAGACCTGCTCCTTCCGCTCCTGGACCACCTTGCGGTCGTTCTCCAGGTAGGCCCCGATCTCCAGGTTCTCCTCCACGGTGAGCCGGGGGAAGATCTTCCGTCCCTCGGGCACGTGCCCCACCCCCAGGGCCACGATCTCGTGGGCGGCAGGCGGTGGATGGGCTTCCCCCGGAAGAGGACCTCGCCCTGTCTGGGCTTCACCAGGCCGCTGATGGTGCGCAAGGTGGTGCTTTTGCCCGCCCCGTTGGAGCCGATGAGGGTGACGATCTCCCCCTCCTCCACGCGGAGGGAGATGCCCTTGAGGGCGTGGATGTGCCCGTAGTAGGTGTGGACGTTCTTAAGCTCCAGGAGCTCATGCCACACCTCCCGCCGCCCCCTTGCCCAGGTAGGCCTCAATGACCCGGGGGTTCCTGCGCACCTCCTCGGGGGTGCCCTCGGCGATCTTGGAGCCGTATTCCAGCACGGCGATGCGGTGGGAGATGCGCATCACCAGGCGCATATCGTGCTCAATGAGGACGATGGTGATGCCCAGCTCTTCCCGGAGCTTCTGGATAAACTCCTGAAGCTCCTCCGTCTCCCTGGGGTTCATCCCGGCGGCGGGCTCGTCCAGCAGGAGGAGCTTGGGCTTGAGGGCCAGGGCCCGGGCGATCTCCAGCTTGCGCTGCTCCCCGTAGGGAGGTTCTTGGCCAGCTCGTCCTTTCGGTGGAGAAGCCCCACGTAGGCGAGGAGCCGCTCCGCCTCCTCCTTGGCGCGGCGCTCCTCCTTTCGGGCAAGGGGGGTGCGGAAGACGGCGTGGAAGTAGGGGACCCGGATGTGGACGTGCATGCCCACCAGGAGGTTCTCCAGGGCGGTCATGGCCCCGAAGAGGCGGATGTTCTGGAAGGTGCGCCCCACTCCCTCCTTGGCCACGCGGTCCGGGGAGAAGCCGGTGATGTCCTTGCCGAAGAAGAGGATCCGGCCCTCGTCGGGGGCGTAAATGCCGGTGAGGAGGTTGAAGAAGGTGGTCTTGCCCGCCCCGTTGGGGCCGATGACCGAGAAGATCTCCCCCTGGTTCACGGAGAGGCTCACGTCGTTCACGGCCACCAGGCCGCCGAAGCGCTTGGTGGCGCCATGGACCTCCAGGGCCTTCATGCTTCCTCCATCTCCGCCCGGTGGCGCCTTTCCGGGATAAGCCCTTCCGGGCGGAAGATCATCATGAGCACCAGGATAAGCCCAAAGACCAGCCTCTCGTACTTGGCGGGGTCCACCTGGCTGGGAATCTGGGGAAAGCTGGTGCGCACGAACTCGCTGAAGGTCTTGAGGACGTCCAGGTTGAGGATGGTGAGGGCGGCCGCCCCAGGATGGCCCCCGGGATGGAGCCCATTCCCCCCAGGATGACCATGGCCAGGATAGTGATGGAGGCCAGGAGGGTGAAGGACTCGGGGGAGACGAAGGTGCGCTGGGCGGCGAAGATGACCCCCATGACCCCGGAGAAGGCCGCCCCGGTCATGAAGGCCAGGAGCTTGGTGGGCAGGAGGGGAATCCCCATGGAGCGGGCGGCCACCTCGTCCTCCCGGATGGCCACCCAGGCCCGGCCAAAGCGGGAGTTGGCCAGGTTGACGTTGACCAGGACCACCAGGCCGATCATGAGGAGGACCAGGAAGTAGAAGAAGAGCTGGTAGTCCGTGGTCTGGTCCAGGCGCACCCCCAGGTGGGCCATGAGCCAGCGGAACCCGTCTATGGGGGGGCGCATCACCGGGGTGATGCCCTGGGGCCCGTTGGTGAAGTTGATGGGGTGGTCCAGGTTGTTGGCCAGGATGCGCACCACCTCCCCCAGGCCCAGGGTGACGATGGCCAGGTAGTCCCCCCTAAGGCGCAGGGCGGGCAGGCCGATGAGGAGGCCGGTGATGGCGGTGGTGACGATGGCGATCCCCATGAAGAGGTACATGTACTCCCCGGGCAGGGGGAAGTGGCCCTTTAGAAAGTTCCTGGCCTGCTCCGAGCCGAAGATGGCCCAGGTGTAGGCCCCCACGGCGAAGAAGGCGGCGTAACCCAGGTCTAGAAGCCCCGCCATCCCCACCACCACGTTGAGGCCCAGGGCCATGGCCGCGTAGATGCCGATCTGGATGCCCAGCTCAAAGACAAAGGTGTTGGCGAAGCGGCGATGGGGACGGAAAGGAGGAGGATGGCCAGGCCCAGGAGGACCCGGATCCAGGTGGGGATCCTGGGCAGGGTGGTGAGGGCCACCAGGATGCCCACCAGGCCGATGAGGCCTAGGGTGTTGCCGGAGCGTTGCAGGTTTAGGGTGAAGGCCAGGGTGAGGAGGGCCAGGCTTAGGGCGCGGGCGTCGGGGAAAGGCGGGCGAAGGCGGCGTAGAGGAGGGCGCCTAGGCCGAAAAAGTTGCTCAAGCTCCCGGGGCCCAGAAGGCGAGGGCCAGGTAGCCCAGGCTTAGGACGAGGGCAAGGGCGTTCATACCTTCTCCTTGACCACCTGCCCCAGGAGGCCCTGGGGCCGCAAGAGGAGGATGAGGATCAGGATGAGGAAGGCCACCACGTCCTTGTACTCGGTGCCGAAGTTGCCGTTGGTAAGGATGGGCAGGTAGGTGCCGAAGAAGTTTTCCAGCTGGCCGAGCACGAGGCTCCCAGCATGGCCCCGGGGATGTTGCCGATCCCGCCCAAAACGGCGGCGGTGAAGGCTTGATGCCCGGCAGGAAGCCACGTAGGCGCTCACCGTGGTGTACT
This sequence comes from Thermus kawarayensis JCM 12314, assembly GCA_001311545.1. The sequence goes on from BBBL01000004.1 coordinate 8,342, forward strand.
GCAGGGCGAAGAGCACCCCGGCCACCCCGCCCAAGGAGCCGCCGATGAGGAAGGTGCGGGAGATGATGCGGTCGGGGTCAATGCCCATGAGGCTGGCGGTGGAAAGGTCCTGGGCCACGGCGCGGATGGCCACCCCCAGCTTGGTGCGGTTCACCAGATAGGTGAGGCCCACCAGCATGGCCATGGAGACCACGATGAGGATCAGGGATTTGGTCTGGACGAAGATGGCCCCGCCGAAGAGGTTAAAGGAGCCCTCCAGGTCCTCCACGGTGCGCATGCGCAGGAAGAACTCGTTGTGCCAGAGGCCCTCAATGAGGCGCACCAGGTCCTGGAGGATGAAGGAGACCCCGATGGCGGTGATGAGGGGGACCAGGCGGTTGGTGGTGCCCCGCTTCCTCAAGGGGCGGTAGGCGAGGCGCTCCACCAGGATGGCCGTCCCCCCGGCCAGGGCCCCGCCCAGGAGGAGGGCGATGAGGAGGAGGAGGAAGCCGTTTGGCACATGGGGAGCCAGGTAGCGGAAGACCTCTACCCCCACCACGGCCCCGATCATGAAGATCTCGGAGTGGGCGAAGTTGATGAGCTCCAGCACGCCGTAGACCATGGTGTACCCCAGGGCCACCATGGCGTAGACAAACCCCAGCACCAGGCCGTCAAAGATCACCTGGGGCAGGATGGAGAGGATCTGCTCTAGCAAAGGACCTCCTTTCTCCGGGCCAAGGGGGTGGCCCTCAGGCCACCCCCTTGCTCTTCCTCGAGGCCTACTTGGCGCCGGGGGCTGCCATCTCGATCACGCGGATGAGCTTGTTGTCGGCCCAGTTGCCGCTTGCGGCACCTGCATGACGAAGTACTTGGCCTTCTTGTTGTCACCCTTGTCGTCAAACTCAATGGTGCCGGTGAGCCCCTCCATCTTGACCTTGCGCACTTCCTGGCTCACCTGCTCCCGGGTGGGCTTCTTGTTGCCGGCGGCCTTGATGGCGTTCTCCAAAGCGGTGAGGATCACGTTGGCGGCGTCGTAGGCGTAGATGCCGAAGCCTTCCATGTCCTTGCCGTACTTCTGCTTGAAGCGCTGGGCCACGGCCTTGGCCTTGGGGAAGGCGGAGACGGGGCCGGCCACCGTGGTGTAGAAGGTGCCGGCGGCGTTCTCCTTGCCTGCCAGGCGCACGAACTCGCTAGAGTCCAGGCCGTCGCCGCCCATGAGGCGGGTCTTTACGCCGCGCTCGCGGAGCTGCTTCACGAAGGGCCCGATCTGGCTGTAGATGCCCCCGAAGTAGATGAGCTCGGGCACGGGCCGGGCTCCCCGGATCTGGTTGATGATGGGGGTAAAGTTGGACTGCTCCTCGGTGCCCACGAAGGCCACCGCCTTGCCGCCCAGGGCCTCGAGGCGCTTCTTGAACTCCTCCGCCAGGCCCTGGCCGTAGGCGGTCTTGTCGTGGATGACGAAGACGTTCTTCACCTTGAGGTTGTTGAAGGCGTACTCCGCTCCCACGGGCCCCTGCACGTCGTCGCGCCCGCAGATGCGGTTGACGTTGGGAAGCCTGCGGTCCGTGACCCGGGGGTTGGTGTTGGCGGGGGAGACCATCACCAGGTTCACCCGGGCGTAGACCTCGCTGGAGGGGATGGCCACGCCGGAGTTCAGGTGGCCCACCACGCCCAGGATGTCGGGGTCGTTGATGATGCGGTTGGCGTTGGCCACGCCCACATCGGGGTTGGCCTGGTCGTCGTAGGGCACCAGGACCAGGTCAAAGCCCAGGGCCTTGAACCGGGCCTTGGCCTCCTCCACCGCCAGCTCCGCCCCCAGCTTGATCTGCTCGCAAGGCGGCCTGGGGACCGGAGAGGGGGGACTGGGTGGCGATCTTGATGACGTTGGCCTGTCCCAAGGCCATGCCCAGTGCAGCCGCGCCTGCTACCAGAAGCCCGATTTTCCTCATACCAACCTCCTTAAGCACGCGTTCGCGTTGCGGCCCTATTCTAAGGGGGGTAGGTGGGTTTGTCAATGCCCCGCTGAAAGTTTATTCCTGACCTGTGGGTCAGTCCCCGCCCCCCTTCAGGGTGGGGGCGGGGATACCCGGGGTCAGTATGTGGCCAGGTACTGGTCCAGCTCCCACTGGTGGACCGTGACCCGGTAGTCGTCCCATTCCATCTGCTTGGCCTGGAGGAAGTGGGTGTAGACGTGCTCCCCCAGGGCCTCCTGGATCACGGGGTCCTTCCGGAGGGCCTCGAGGGCCTCCCGGAGGGTCCCGGGAAGCTCGCGGATCTTGTGCTTCCGCCTTTCCCGCACGCTCATCTGGTAGATGTTCCGCTGGATGGGGGGCGGGGGCAGGAGCTTGCGCTCAATGCCATCTATAGCGGCGGCGGCCATGACCGCCAGGGCCAGGTAGGGGTTGGCCGAGGGGTCGGGCATCCTGAGCTCCGCCCGGGTGCCCACGCCGCGGCGCGCGGGGATCCGGATCATGGCGGAGCGGTTGGAGGCGGACCAGGCGATGTTGGTAGGGGCCTCGTAGCCTGGGGTCAGGCGCTTGTAGGAGTTCACCAGGGGGTTGGTGATGGCCACCATGCCCTCGGCGTGCTCCAGGAGCCCGGCGATGAAGTGGAGGGCGGTCTGGGAGAGCTGGTACTCGGCCTTGGGATCAAAGAAGGCGTTCTCCCCCTTCTTGAAGAGGGAGAGGTGGGTGTGCATGCCGCTGCCGTTGATGCCCCGGATGGGCTTGGGCATGAAGGTGGCGTGGAGGCCGTGGTTGAGGGCGATCCGCTTCACCACCCACTTGAAGGTGGCGATGTTGTCGGCGGTGGTGAGGGCATCGGCGTACTTGAAGTCGATCTCGTGCTGCCCGGGGGCCACCTCGTGGTGGCTGGCCTCAATCTCAAAGCCCATGGCCACCAGGGCGTTCACCATGTCCCGGCGGGCCTCCTCCCCCTTGTCAATGGGGGCCAGGTCAAAGTAGCCCGCCTTGTCGTGGGTCTCGGTGGTGGGGAGGCCTCCGGGGTTCTCAGGAAGAGGAAGAACTCGGGCTCGGGGCCGGCGTACATGTTGTCAAACCCGAGCTTCTTAAGGCGCTCAATCTGCCGCTTGAGCACGAAGCGGGGGTCTCCCTCAAAGGGGCGGCCATCGGGGTAGGTCACGTCGCAGATGAGCCGGGCCACCCGGCCCCGGGCGGGGTCTTCCACCTGGTCGGGGAGGATGACGAAGGTGTTGTAGTCGGGCTTGAGGAGCATGTCCGACTCCTCAATGCGGGTGAAGCCCTCAATGGAGGAGCCGTCAAACATGATCTCCCCGTCCAGGGCCTTCTCAAACTGGGACTCGGGAACCTCCACGTTCTTGACCACGCCCAGGATGTCGGTGATCTGGAGCCGCAAGAACTTGACCTTCTCCCCTTTGAGCGCCTTGAGGATTTCCGCCTTGGTCTGCGCCATCTCCTTGACCTCCTGTACCGACTTTCTTGCACATACGGACAAAGGCAGCCGATCCCTTGTCGCAAGTAGCCTACTCCATCCCCGGGTTGGAGTCAAGATTTTTGCCTTCGCATGCAGGGTAGCCTGCACGACCGTACTGAAGAATGGGTCCGGCCCAGAGCGATTGGCTTAGTGTCCCAACTTTGTCTTACGATTGGCAAGGATTGCCGCACCTAAGTGAACTTTACCCGGACAGAAGTTGCAGGTCGTACACAACAAAGTGAACGATTGTCCAAGAGTAGCTTGACATTTTGCCGAGCCCCGGCGTATAACTACGGGTGGGGGTGGTGAGGATGTTCCAAAACCCCAAAGAGGCGCTGGCCTACATTCGGGAAAAGGGTGTGGAGTTCGTGGACCTCCGCTTCGCCGACCTGCCGGGAAGGTGGCAGCACTTCACCCTGCCCGCGCGGGCGGTAGACGAGGACCTCTTCACCCAGGGGGCGGGGTTTGACGGCTCCTCCATTCGCGGCTTCCAGGAGATCCACGAGTCCGACATGCTCCTCTTCCCCGACCCCACCACGGCCTTCCTGGACCCCTTTGCGAGCCGTCCCACCTTGGTCTTCGTGGCCGACGTCTACGACCCCATCACCAAGGCCGCCTACAGCCGCGATCCCCGGGGGGTTGCCAAGCGGGCCGAGGCCTACCTCAAGGCGACAGGCATTGCCGACGTGAGCTACTGGGGGCCGGAGATCGAGTTCTTCATCTTTGACAAGGTGGCCTTCACCGTGGACCCCTACGATGCCGGCTTCCGCCTCTACTCCGTGGAGGCCCTGGCCAACGGGAACGGCAGGGAGGGAGGGGATGGGCTTTGGATCCGCCCCAAGGAGGGCTACTTCCCGGCCCCGCCCGTGGACAAGTATCAGGAGCTCCGCAACCAGATGGTTAAGAACCTCGAGGCCGTAGGGATTGAGGTGGAGGTGCACCACCACGAGGTGGCCACCGCCGGCCAGGCGGAGATTGACATCCGCTTTGACCGCCTCACCCGCATGGCCGACAAGGTCATGCTCTACAAGTACGTGGTCCGGAGCACGGCCTACCAGGCGGGGAAGACGGCTACCTTTATGCCCAAGCCCATCTACGGGGACAACGGCAGCGGCATGCACACCCACCAGTCCCTCTGGAAGGACGGCACCCCCCTCTTCTACGACGAGAAGGGCTACGCCGAACTCTCCCAATTGGCCCTGCACTATGTAGCCGGGTTGTTGGCCCACGGACCGGCCTTGGCGGCCCTGACCAACCCCACAGTTAACTCCTACCGCCGGCTGGTTCCCGGCTACGAGGCCCCAGTGAACCTGATCCTCTCCAAGCGTAACCGCTCCGCCGTAGTCCGGGTGCCCATGTACCAGGTGGGGCCGGAGGCGGCCAAGGCCAAGCGGATTGAGTACCGGGCCCCCGATCCCTCCTCCAACCCCTACCTGGCCTTCGCGCCATGCTCATGGCGGGGCTGGACGGGATTGAGCGGGGCCTCGAGCCCCCCAAGCCCGTGGACAAGAACCTCTACGCCCTGCCCGCCCGCGAGGCCCGCCGCATCCGCCACCTCCCCAAGACCCTGGACGAGGCCCTGGACGCCTGGAGCGGGACCACGCCTTCCTCCTCAAGGGTGGGGTCTTCACCGAGGACCTCTTGGAGGAGTGGATTCGCCTAAAGCGGGAGGAGGCGGCCCAGGTACGCCTGAGACCTAGCCCCATGGAGTACTACCTCTACTACGACCTCTAGGGGGCGTCTGGACCGGCGTCGGGAGGGGTTCCCGCCCCTCCTGACGCTTTTGGATGCCGCTTGGCTCAGTACACGTCAAAACCGGGAACCCCCCCTTTAAGATGAACCTGCGCCCACCCGGTTGGGCAGGAGGCCTAGACCCCGGCGGGTGCGGGAAGTGTACGGGCTTAGGTGGGGGATAGAGTTTGTGCCCTGAAGGGGCAGGGGTCGGACCTGGAGTCCATGCATGTGACGGGGAGAAGCTTGCCCACCCGGTAGTCCCTCTCGAGCCTAGCCCTCGTGTGGACCTTTCGGACGGAGGTCTTTCCGCACCGGGTGGGGTCCGGTCAGGCCCAAGGGGCACGCGCGGCTTGGTAAGGGCCTCTTCCGGGCAGGGCTGGACTTGCTCACCCCCTGGGCGTCTTCCTGGGGGCATGGGGAGGGGGAAGGGAAGAAGAGCCCTGGAGGTAGACCCCCTGGAAGCTTTGACGTGTACTTAGCGCAGTGCAAGGTCATAAAGGGGGAACTTGACCTTCTCCTGACCTGGGGGTGGGTAGACTAAGGGCCGGAGGTTGCGTATGCTCAGACGGCGGGAGGTATTGAAAGCGGGTTTGGCCCTGACCCCCCTGGGGGTAGCCTTCGGTAAGGCCCAAGGGGGCTTTACCCTAACCCTGGTCCACACCAACGACACCCACGCCCACCTGGAGCCCGTGGAGCTCACCCTCTCCGGCAAGAAGACCCCGGTGGGAGGGGTGGCCCGCCGGATCGCCCTCTTTGACCGGCTTAGGGCCTCGAGGCGGAACCTCCTTTTCCTGGACGCGGGGGACGTCTTCCAGGGCACCCTCTACTTCAACCAGTACCGGGGCCTGGCGGACCGTTATTTTATGCACCGGGCCCTCTACCGGGTCATGGCCCTGGGGAACCACGAGTTTGACCTGGGCCCCGGCCCCTTGGCGGACTTCCTCAAGGGGGCCCGGTTCCAGGTGGTCTCCGCCAACGTGGACGCAAGCCGCGAGCCCCGTCTCCAGGGCCTCTTCGCCCCCTACGCCGTGGTGCAGGTGGGGGGGGAGAGGATCGGGGTCATCGGCCTCACCACCCCGGACACCAAGGAGATCGCCAACCCCGGTCCCACCGTGGCCTTCCTGGACCCCTACGAGAGCGCCCAGAAGGCGGTCTACGAGCTCTTGAAGCGGGGGGTCAACAAGATCGTGGTCCTCTCCCACCTGGCTACGGCGAAGACCTCAAGCTCGCCCGGAGGCTCGTGGGGGCCCAGGTCATCGTGGGGGGCCACTCCCACACCCTTTTGGGAAGCTTCCCCCACAAGGAGCTTAGCCCCATGGGGCCCTACCCCACGGTGGTCAGGAACCCCGAGGGGAAGGAGGTCCTGGTGGTGCAGGCCTGGGAGTGGGGCAAGGTGGTGGGCCTTCTGGAGGTCACCTTTGACGCCAAGGGGGAGGTGGTGGCCTACAAGGGCGAGCCCCTCCTCATGACCCCGGAGGCCGCCCCGGAGGACTTCTTTGCCAGGGAGGCCCTTCTCGCCTACGCCCAGCCGGTGATGGCCCTCATGGGGCAGGTCATCGCCGAGGCCAAGGTGGACCTGGTGGGGGAGAGGGCCATCGTGCGCAGGCGGGAGAGCAACCTGGGGAACCTCATCGCCGACGGGATGCTCTGGAAGACCAAGAACGCCGGCACCCAGATCGCCCTGCAAAACGGCGGCGGCATCCGGGCCTCCATCCCCAAAGGCCCCATCACCGTGGGCAAGGTCTACGAGGTGTTGCCCTTCGGGAACACCCTGGTGGTGATGGACCTCAAGGGGAAGGAGGTCCTGGCCGCCCTGGAGAACGGCGTCTCCCAGTGGGAGAACCAGGCGGGCCGATTCCTGCAGGTCTCCGGCCTCCGCTACACCTTTGACCTCTCCCGGCCTGCGGGGAGCCGGGTGGTGCGGGTGGAGGTGAGGACGGAGAAGGGGTACGTGCCCCTGGACCTCGAGGCCACCTACCGGGTGGTGGTGAACAACTTCATCGCCAACGGGGGCGACGGCTTCACCGTTCTCAAGGAGGCCAAGGGCTACAGGGTGGACACGGGCTTCGCCGACGCCGAGAGCTTCATGGACTACCTGAAGGAGCTCAAGGCGGTGGAGGCGGGCCTCGAGGGCCGTGTAGAAGTCCTGAACGAGCCCAAGGGGGAGAGGCCCGCCTACTTTGCCTACCGGGTGCCGGGCCTGGTGGGGGCGTAAACCCGTCCCGCCTTTCCTGGCGCCGAAGGCAAGAGAGGGCCCCCGGGGAGACCTCCCCGGGGGTGGTCGCATCTTTCGCCGCGACAGGGCCACAAAAGGGCCTTCGTGTGGCGCAGGCGCTCAGCGCACGGGGACGAGGACGAGGACCGGGTCCCC
>BBBL01000005.1 GCA_001311545.1 Thermus kawarayensis JCM 12314
GCCCCGGGTCCTTCACCGCCGCCGTGCCCACCACCGCCCGGCCCGCCCCAGGGAAAGGGCCTCCCTTAGGGCCTCGAGGGTGCGGATGCCCCCGGCCAGCTGGAAGGGGATGGCCAGGCGCCGGCGATCCTTCGGATGGCCTCCCGGTTGTCCCCCGTGCCCAGGGCCCGGTCCAGGTCCACCAGGTGGAGAAGCCGAGCCCCTTCCTTCTGCCAGCGCAAGGCGGCCTCCAGAGGGTCCCCGTAAAGGGTCTTTCGCGAGGGATCCCCCTCGTAGAGGCGCACCGCCTGGCCTCCCTTAAGGTCCACCGCGGGGATGAGCCACATGGCCCTATCCTACAAGCTCCCGCAAAGCGCCCTCCAGGTCGGGGCTTCGCATGAGGCTCGTGCCGATGAGGACGGCGTCAAAAAGCCCCTCCAAGGCCCTTAGCTCCTCCTTGCGGGAATACCCGGACTCCGCCACCAAAACCCCGGCGAAGCCCCGCTTCCGGGCCAGGCGGCCAAGGCGGGGGGCGGTGGCGAGGTCTATCCGCAAGGTGGCCAGGTCCCGGTTGTTGACGCCGAGGACCTCGGCCCCCGCCTCCAGGGCAAGCTCCAGCTCCCTCTCGGTGTGCACCTCCACCAGGCGTCCAGGCCCAAGGCCCGGGCCCTTTCCAGGTAAGCCCCGGTGAACTCCCCGAGGAGGGCCACGATGAGAAGGGCGGCGCTTGCCCCGAAGGCCCGGGCCTCCTCCAGCATGAAGGGTCCACCACGAAGTCCTTGCGCAGGAGGGGAAGGGCCACCCTCTCCCCCACCCGCTTGAGGTCTAAGAGGCTTCCCCCGAAATGGTGAGGCTCGGTGAGGACGCTCACTGCCCTCGCCCCGCCCCGGGCGTAGGCCAGGGCGGCCTCCACCGGGTCCACCTCCCGTATGGCCCCCTCGGAAGGGCTTTGCTTCTTCACCTCGGCGATTAGGGAAAGCCCCGGGAGGAGGAGGGCTTCCTTGAAGGAGGGCACGGGGGGAGGCTCGGGAAGGGGGTAGGGGGCCACCTCCAAAGCCCGCCTCCGGGCGATCTCTCCTAGGACCCCAGGGATGCGGGAAAGGTCCGGCCGCATGGGGCCATTCTACCTAGAATGGGGTCATGCCCCACCCTCTTCCCCGGACCCTCTTCCCTTGGGGTGGAGGCTTTCCTGGAAAGCCTGCGACGGGCGGGGTTAACCACCTTCACCGAAATGCTCGGAGCCTACAAGGGTCACCTCTAGCCCGACCGGGCTATTGCGTTTATTTCGTTTGCCCGGTAGACTGGGGCCTGGAGGTTGGGTATGGGCGGTCTCCTCTTCACCCCTAGGCTCCCGGCAGAAGCGGTCAAGGCCTTCCGGGAAAAGCTCACCCCCGGCAAGGTCTTGCGCCTCGAGGAAGCCTCCTTGACCCTCACCCCCGAGCTGGCCCAGCTCCTCCAGGAACTCCTGGAGGCGCTTTTACGGGGCGAGGCGGTGCGCATCGTCCCCCTGGAAGCAGAACTCACCACGGGCCAGGCGGCGGAGCTCCTCGGGGTCTCCCGGCCTTACCTGGTCCGGCTTCTGGAGGAGGGCAAGATTCCCCACCACAAGGTGGGCACCCACCGCCGGGTACGGGCCAGGGACCTCCTGGCCTACCTGGAGGCTTCCCGGAAGCGGGGAAGGGAACTTTTGGACCAGCTCATCGGCGAAGCCAGGAGCTCGGCCTCGGGTATTAGACCGTGCGCGGCGTGGCCTTGGCCTTAGGCGGGGGCGGAGTACGAGGATACGCCCACCTGGGGGTGCTTGCGGTCTTGAAGGAGGCGGGGATTCCCCTCCGGGGGCTTGCGGGAAGCTCCGCCGGGGCCCTGGCGGCGGCCGCCTGGGCCTTCGGCCACCGGAATCCCTGGAAGGTACACGAGGCCATCTTTGACCGGGAGGTGGCCCAGCTTTCCCAGGGGGGTAGCCTCCGGGCCCTGGCCCGCCTCTTCACCGCCCTCCGCCGCCCCCACCTGGCCGAGGCCGAAAGGATGGCCCACGGGCTAAGGCGCCTCTTCGGCGAGGCCCGCCTGGAGGAAAGCCCCCTTCCCCTGGCCATCCAGGCCGCCGACCTCCTCACCGGGGAAAGGGTGGTGCTCCGGGAAGGCCCGGTGTGGCGGGCGGTTCTGGCCAGCATGTCCATCCCCGGCCTCTTCCCTCCCGTCTCCTGGGAAGGTCGGCTTCTGGTGGACGGGGACGTGGCGGAGAAGGTACCGGTCCGGGCGGCCAAGGCCCTCTTCCCCAAGGTGGTGGCCGTGGACGTCTCCAACCCCCCGCCCAAGGAACCGCCCAAGACCGCCCTCGAGGCCGCCCTCCTGGCGGGGGAGGCGAGCCGCAGGCGGCTGAAGGAGCTCGCCCTCCGGGAGGCCGACCTGGTCCTCTCCCTGGACCCCCCCTTCCCCATAGACACCTTTGACCACGAAAAACTCCCCCTGGTCTACGAGCTCGGCCAGAAGCGGGCCTGGGAGAAGCTTAAAGAGGTCCAGGCCCTGGCCCGGGTGCGCCTTAAAGACGTGTTCCTTTTCCGCCCATAGCCCTTTCCGCCCGGCGCCCCAGGGCCAAGCCCAAAGCCAGGCCCAGGGGGAGGAGGAAAAGCCCCTGGGGCCTCAGGAGGAGGCCCATCACCCCCAGGAAGAAGAAGAGGGCCGCCCCCAGCCCCACGGCCACCAAGGGAGCCAGGGGGCCCTCCTCCTTCAGGGCATCCTCGCCCTGGCGGTAGAGCCAAAGCCCCCCCAGGAAGGCCAGGAGGTAGAGGGCGGGATGGAAGGCCTGGGGCAGGAGGAAGGAGAGGAGAAGGAGGACCCCTCCCTGCCCGAGGAAGAGGGCGAGCCCGTAAAGCCGTAGCCCCCGGCGCCTTAGGGCCGGGTCCGCCCCGGGGTCCAGAAGGGCCTGCAAAGGCTCCAAGGGGCGCTTTAGTGGTGGAGGACCCGCTCCAGGAAGGCCCGGGTCCTCTCCTCCCTAGGCCGGGTGAAGATCTCCTCCGGCCTCCCCTCCTCCACAATCTGCCCCATGTCCATAAACACCACCCGGTCCGCCACCTCCCGCGCAAAACCCATCTCGTGCGTCACCACCAGCATGGTCATCCCACCCCGGGCCAAACCCCGCATCACGTCCAAAACCTCCCCCACCATCTCCGGGTCCAAAGCACTCGTGGGCTCGTCAAACAACATCACCTTCGGCTCCATGGCCAGCGCCCGGGCAATGGCCACCCGCTGCTGCTGGCCCCCAGAAAGCTGCCCCGGGTACTTCCCCGCCTGGTCCAAAATCCCCACCCGCTCCAAAAGCTCCAAAGCCTTCCCCTCCGCCCTCTCCCGGGACCAGCCCCGCACCCTCATGGGCGCCAAGGTCACGTTCTCCAGCACCGTCATGTGGGGAAAGAGGTTGAACTGCTGGAAGACCATCCCCACCTCCCGCCTGACCTCCCGTAAGGCCCGGTCCTCCTTCACGTTCCTCCCGTCCACCCACACCTCCCCCTCCTGGAAGTCCTCCAGCCGGTTGACCGTGCGGATGAGGGTGCTCTTCCCAGAACCCGAAGGGCCGATGATGACCAGCTTCTCCCCAGGGGCCACCTCCAGGTGTATCCCCTTAAGGACGTGCAAAGGACCAAACCACTTGTGCAGGTTGTGGATCTTGATGATGGGCTCCACCGCCCTCATTTTCGCACCCGCTGGAGGAGGTAGACCAGGAGGAAGAGGCCGAGGCCGATGGCGTCCGTGAGAAGCCCGGGGACCACCAGGGTCAGGGCCGCCCCCAAAAGAAGGGCCCTTTCCAGGAGGTTCGTGGGCCTGTGGAGGAAGCCCACGAGGCGGCGCTGAAGGCCGCCATACCCAAAAGGGCGGTGAGGAAGACCCAAAGCCCCTCGCCCCAGGAGGCCACCCCCAGGAGGAGGAGCTTGGGGTTGAAGAAGAACATGTAGGCGAGAAGGGCGGTCCTGAGCTCGTAGACGAAGCCCTGGACCGCCGTCTTCCAAAAGTCGGAGCGGGCGATGGCGCTGGCGGCGTAGGCGGCCAGGGCCACGGGGGGCGTGGAGTCGGCCATGATGCCGAAGTAGAAGACGAACATGTGGGCGGCCACGGGGGGCACGGCGTACCCCGCCTTCTCGGAAAGCCCGAGGACCACCGGCACCACCAGGGAGGCCATGACGATGTAGTTGGCGGTGGTGGGAAGGCCCATGCCGAGGAGGAGGCTCGTGAGCTGGGCGAGGAGGAGGACGAGGATCAGGTTCCCGCCGGAAAGCCTCTCCACGATGTCCGTGAGGCCGAAGCCGATGCCCGTCATGGTGACGATGCCCACGATGACCCCGGCCGAGGCCGTGGCCAGGGCGATGCCCACCATGCCCCGGGCCCCGGCCTCGAGGCCTCTAAGAGGAGCCTGAAGCCCCGAAGGAGCCCGAACCCCACCCCCGCCCCGCCCCGCCAGGCCCTCCAGGCCTCCTGGAGGAGGATGAGAAGGGCCATGAGGAAGAGGGTGTTCAAGGCGGCCCTTTCCGGGGTGAGCCTAAGGACCACCAGGGCGTAGATGAGGTAGGCGAGGGGCAGGAGGTAGTGGGCCCCCGAGCGGAGGACGGGGGTAAGGGGTGGAAGCTCGGAGCGGGGCACGCCCTTGAGGCCCAGGCGCAGGGCCTCGAGGTGGACGGCGATGAACAGGGTGGCGTAGGCGAGGAGGGCGGGGAGGAGGGCGATGAGGATGAGCTGGCTGTAGGGGATGCCCAAGAACTCCGCCATGATGAAGGCCGCCGCCCCCATCACCGGGGGCATGAGCTGGCCGTTGGAGGAGCTGGCCACCTCCACCGCCCCCGCCTTCTCCGGGGGGTAGCCCACGCGCTTCATCAGGGGGATGGTGAAGGTGCCGGTGGTGACCACGTTGGACACGGAACTCCCCGAGACCACTCCCGTGAGGGCGCTGGCCACCACCGCCGCCTTGGCGGGCCCCCCGCGGAAATGGCCGAGGAGGGCGTAGGCCACCTGGATGAAGAAGTGGCCCGCCCCCGCCTTCTCCAAAAGAGCCCCAAAGAGGACGAAGAGGAAGACGAAGGTGGCGGAGACCCCCAAGGGCACGCCCCAGATTCCCTCGGCGGTGGTGTAGAGCTGGCCCATGAGCTGGCTCCACTGGCTGCCGGCGTGGAGCTGAAGCCAAGGGGGGAGGGTGAGGGGAAGGAGCCCCTTGGGCCCCGTGAGGGCGTAGAGGACGAAGACCGAGGCGATGAGGGCAGCGCCGGCCCCACCACCCGCCAGCTCGCCACCAAGAGGACAAGGAGGGTGAGGGTCCCCAGGACCACGTCCCTCTCGCTGGGGATGCCGCCCCGGAGCTGGGTGATGCCGTAGTAGTCCCACACCACATACAAGGCCCCCGCCGCCCCCAGGAAGGCCAAAAGCCAGTCCAGAAGGGGGATGCGCTCCCTCGGCCCCCGCCTACCCGGGTAGGCCAGGAAGGGCCAGGGCCAGGGCGAAGGCCAGGTGGACGGCCCTTAAACGCAAGGGGTCCAGGGTGCCGAGCTCCGTGGCCCAGAGTTGGAAGAGGCTCCAGGCCACTCCCAGGCCGAAGAGGAGGAAGCGGGCCCACCCCTTAGGACGCCTTCCCCCGAGCTCCGATTCCTCCACGAGAAGCGCCGCGTCCTTGTCCATGCCTTCCCCTTACCGGACGAGGGGCCCCCGCCAGGGGCCCCCTTTTTGGGGCTTTAGGGCTACTTCAGGACCCCGGCCTCCTTGTAGAAGCGCGCCGCCCCGGGGTGGAGGGGAATGGGCAGGCCCTTCACCGCCTTCTGTAGGCTAAAGAAGCGCTCCAGGTTGGGGTGGATCTTCTTGAAGGCCTCCTGGTTGCCGAAGACCGCCTTCATGAACTTGTAAACCGTCTCCTCGGAAAGCTTCTCCGAGGCGATGAGCATGGCCTGGACCGCCACCGTGGGGGTGGTGACGTCCACGCCCTTGTAGGTGCCCCCTGGGATGTTAAAGCCCACGTAGAAGGGGTACTTCTTGGCGATGGCCTGGACCCGGCTCAGATCCACGGCCACCAGGGCGATGGGGGTGGTGAGGGCCAGCTGCTGGATGGCGCTCGCCCCCAGGCCCACGGTGTAGAAGAGGGCGTCCGCCCGCTTGTCCTGCACGAGCTGGATGCCCTGGTTGGCGCTCACCCGGATGGCCTGGCCCAGGTCCTCAAAGCGGAGGCCGTAGGCTCGAGGATCTGCCGGGCGTTCTGCTCCGTGCCGGAGCCCACGTCCCCCACCACCACCCGCTTGCCCTTGAGGTCGGCCACGGTGCGGATGCCGGCGTCGGCCCGGGCCACGATGTGGACCACCTCGGGGTAGAGGGCGGCCAGGGCGCGGATCCCCTTCACCGGCTTGCCGTCAAAGGCGGCGATGCAGCAGCCCTGGTAGCGTAGTAGGCGATGTCGTTCTGGGCCAAGGCCATCTCAAACTCCCCGGCGGCGATGGCGTTGATGTTGGCCACGCTTCCCCCGGTGGAGCGGGCGTTGGCCCGGAGGCCCACGCCCGCGTCGTTCACCAGCTTGGCCATGCCCGTGGCCACGGGGAAGTAGACCCCGGTGGTGGAACCGGAGCCGATGGTGAGGAACTCCTGGGCCATCCCCAGCCGAGGAGGGCTAGAGCCGCCAAAAACACCTTCTTCGTCTGCATCACACCACCTCCTTTAGGCCGGGGTCAGTATACCCCGGGGGGCCACCCCCCGCAAGCCTCCTAGCGGCCCGCCACCCTGAGGCGGGCCTCGAGGCGGTTGGTGAAGAGGGTGAGCACCGTGGTGAGGAGAAGGTAGATGGCGGCCACCGCCAGGTATACCTCCACGGGCCGGAAGGTGGCGGAGATGATGCGCTGGCCCGAAAGGGCGAGCTCCGTGAGGGTGATGACGCTGGCCAAGGAGGAGTCCTTGAGGAGGGCCACCACGTTGTTGACCAGAGGGGGCACCACGATCCTCAGGGCCTGGGGCAGGATCACGAAGCGCATGGTGTCCACCGGGGAAAGCCCCAGGGACCAGGCCGCCTCCCACTGCCCCTTGGGGATGGCCTGGATCCCGGCCCGCACCACCTCGGCGTTGTAGGCCCCCACGTTGAAGGAGAGGGCGAGGAAGGCCGCCCAGTAGGGGGTAAGGGCCTGCTGGGCGCTAGGCCAGAGGGGCTGGAGGAGAAGGGGAAGGGCGGTATAGGCGAAGAGGATCTGGACAAGCAGGGGGGTTCCCCGGGTCACCCAGATGTAAAAGGCGGCGGGAAGCCGCACCCAGGGCCGGGCCGAGAGGCGGAACATCCCCGCCAGAACGCCGATGACGAGCCCCGCCCCCCAGAGATCAGGGTGAGCTTGAGGGTGATCTCTGCCCCCTGGGCCATGGCCTGCCCCGCCGAGGCCGCCCGCTCGGGGCCAAAGCCCGCCAGGAGGAAGTACCGCTCCAAGGCCAGGCCCAAGAGGGCGAAGAAGGCCACGTACCCCAGGGCGAGAAGGGTCAGGAAAAGAAGGGCGCGGGAAAAGAAGCGCATCTTGCTTCAAGGATAGGCCCTGGGGCCCTCCCGCCCCAGGGCCTAGGTGAAGGCTAACGGCAGCGCACGTCCTCGCCGAACCACTTCTTGGAGATCTGGGCGTAGGTGCCGTCCTTCATGAGGTCGGCCAGGGCCTGGTTGAGGGCGTCCAGCACCCCCTTATTCCCCTTGGCCACCGCCATGGCCACCCTTTCCTGGAAGAGGAGCTCCCCGAGCTGGAGGGTGTTTTCCAGCTTCCTCTCCTTGATGGCCTCCTTGGCCACGAAGCGGTCGGTGATCCAAGCGTCCAGACGGCCCGAGAGAAGGTCCTGGAGGGCGTCGGGGTCCTTCTGGTAGGTGCGCACCTGCTTGACCCCAGGGATCTTCTGGGCCGCCTCCATGTAGGTGGTGCCGATCTGCACCCCCACCACCTTGCCCTGGAGGTCTTTGGCGGTCCTGGGCCCTCCCTTCTTGCTCACGATCAACCCGCCCGTGCAGTAGTGGGGGTTGGTGAAGTCCACCGCCTTGGCCCGCTCCTCGGTGATGCCGTGGGAAGCGATGACGAAGTCAAAGCGCCCCTGGTTGAGCTGGATGAGGAGGCTGTCAAAGGACTGGGCGATCCAGACGGGCTTCAGCCCCAGCTTTTTGGCGATGGCGTTGCCCAGGTCCACCTCAAAGCCGGTAAGCTGGTTCTTCTCGTCAAAGTAGTTGAAGGGGGGGAAGGCCCCTTCCGTGCCGATGCGGATCTCCCCGGAGCGCCGGATGGCGTCAAAGCTCCGCACCTGGGCCAAGGCCAAGCCCAGCGCCAACACTCCCAGCCAAAGCGCAAGCTTCTTCATGCCCACCTCCTAACGGGGGTGATTATACACGCCTAGGCCCAGCGCACCCAGGCCACCCGCCCCGTGACCGGGTGCCTCAGGGCCAGGCGCACCCCGTAGGCGTAGCTTCCCGGGCGGAGGGCGGAAGCCCCCCTCGTACCCCCCCGGGGAAGGGACCAGGGAGACCACCTCCAGCTCCCCCGTGCTCCGCCTGACCACCAGCTGGACCTCCAGGAAGGGCTTTAGGGCCACAGGCACCTCCCCTTCCACCCAGGCCCGCACCCGGAGAGGCTCCCCGTTGAGGGTGAGATGGCCCGGAGCCTCTACCGAAGGCCCAGGGCGAAGAAGGCGGGCAGAGCTTTTTGGAGGGCCTCCAGGGCCTTGGCCCCCTCCCGGGCCCGCCCCGCCATCTCCGCCCCCTTTTGGTAAAGGCCAGGTACTCCCTCACCATGCGGGCAGCGCTGAAGTAGGGCCCACGGTGCGCAGGCTCTCGTGGATCATGGCCAGCCAGCTTGCGGAGTAGCCCTCGGGCCCCTTGGCGTAGAAGAGGGGGAGGACCTCGGACTCCAGGCATCGTAGAGGGCCTGGGCGTCGGCCATGTCCTGGGCCTCCTCGCTCTCGTAGACCCTCTCGTCCCCGATGCGAAGCCGTTTTTGCCGTTAAAGGCCTCGGCCCACCAGCCGTCCAGGACGCTCAGGTTTAAAGCGCCATTCAGGGCCGCCTTCATACCGCTGGTGCCGCTGGCCTCCATGGGGCGGCGGGGGGTGTTGAGCCAGACGTCGGAGCCGTGGACCAGAAGGCGGGCCAGGTACATGTCGTAGTCCTCCACCACCACCATGCGGTCCTCGAGGCCCAACTCCCGGATCTTGGCCATGAGCTCCTGCAGGTAGGCCTTGCCGGGCTCGTCCTTGGGGTGGGCCTTCCCGGCGAAGACGAACTGCACGGGGTAAGGCCCCCGGAGGATCTTGACCAGGCGCTCCGGGTCCTTGAAGAGGAGGACAGCCCGCTTGTAGGTGGCGAAGCGCCGGGCGAAGCCGATGGTGAGGGCCTCCGGGTCCAAAAGGCGCTCGGCCTCCCGCAGGCGGCCGGGGCTTTCCCCGTTGCGGCGGCGCTGCTCGTAAACCCGCTGCCGCACCTCGCGGATGAGCTCGGCGCGAAGCTCCTTGTGGATGCGCCAGAACTCCTCCCCCAGGCCCTCCACCCTCCAGGTGGTGGGGTCCTCGGGGCGCTTCTGCCACTCGGGGCCGAAGACCTCGGCGTAGTGGCGGCGAAGCCTCGGGTGGAGGAAGGTCCAGGTGTGGACCCCGTTGGTGACGTGCCCGATGGGCACCTCTTCCACCAGGAGGTCCGGCCAGAGGTGGTGGAACATCCGGCGGGAGACCTCCCCGTGGAGGCGGCTCACCCCCCCTGCCTGGGCGCTGGTCTTAAGGGCCAGGTTGGACATGGAGAAGACCCTGCCCCAGGGCTTCTCCTCCAGGCCCAAGGCCAGAACCTCCTCCCGGCCCGCCCCCAGCTTCTCCCAGAAGTGGCCCAGGTACTGGTCCATGAGCTCCAGGGGGAAGGCGTCGTGCCCGGCGGGCACCGGGGTGTGGGTGGTGAAGAGGGCCCCCGCCCTGGCCAGCTCCAGGGCCAGGGGGAAGGGGTGGCCCTCCCCCACCAGCTCCCTCAGCCTTTCCAAACCCAAAAAGGCCGAGTGCCCTCGTTCATGTGGAAGACCTCGGGGGAAAGGCCCAGGCCCTGAGAAGCCGCATCCCCCGATGCCCAAGACCATCTCCTGCTTCAAGCGCATCTCCAGCCCCGGGGCGTAGAGCCTGGCGGTGATGGCCCGGTCCTCAGGGGCGTTCTCCGGAAGGTCGGCGGTGAGGAGGTAGACCGGCACCGCCCCCACCTGCACCCGGTAGGCCCCAAGCCACACCGTGCGCCCGGGAAACTCCACCCCCACCCTGAGGGGCCTCCCTTCCCAGTCCCGCACCGAAAGCAGGGGGAGCTCCTCGGGATGGAGAGGCTCGTAGACCTCCACCTGGACGCCCTCCTTGGAGAGCCGCTGGTGGAAGTAGCCCTCGTGGTAAAAGATCCCCACCCCCACCAGGTTCAGGCCCAGGTCGCTGGCCGCCTTCACGTGGTCTCCGGCCAGCACCCCAAGCCCCCCGGCGTAGATGGGCAGGGAGCTGTGAAAGCCGTACTCGGCGGAAAAGTAGGCGGTAAGGGGGCCTTTTTTTCCGCTGGCGCTCCTCCAGGTAGGCCCTCAGGGCCTGCAACACCCCCTGGACCCGGGCCGGGTAGCCGGTGCCGAGGAGCCCTTCCAGACGCGCGGGGTCCACCTCCAGGAGGAGCTTCACGGGGTTGCCGCGGAAGCGTTTCCAAAGCGAAGGGTCCACCTCCTGGAAAAGCTCCGCCGCCTCCGGGTTCCAGCTCCACCAGAGGTTGTAGGCCAGCTCCTTAGGCCCCTCAGGGGCTCGGGGAGCTCGGGCATGGCGGTGATCTGCTAGGTCCTCACGGGGAAGGATTATACCGGCTCGGGGGGGCCGAGGACCCCTTTTCTCACCTAAGGCGCCGCCAAAGCTCGGGGCTCAAGAGGAGGGCCACGGGCAGGATCTCTATCCGCCCCGCCCACATCAGGAAGATGAGGACCCCCTTGGAGAAGGGATGGAGCCGGCGTAAGAGCCATGGGCCCACGGGGCCGAGGCCCGGGCCGATGTTGCCGATGGCCTGGGCGCTGGCGGTGAAGGCCACCACGAAGTCCTTCTCCAGGAGGGCCAGGGCCAGGGTCCCGGCCCCGAAAAGGAGGGTGTAAAGGAAAACGAAGACGGAAACCTGGCGCAGGGCCTCCTCGGAAACCACCCTCTGCCCCAGGCGCAGGGGAAGCACCGCCTGGGGGTGAAGGGTGCGGGTGATCTCCCGCCTGAGGAAGCCGAAGAGCAAGAGCCAGCGCACCACCTTGATCCCGCCCGCCCCTGAGCCCGCGCTCCCCCCCACGAACATGAGGAGGACCAAAACCGCCTGGGCCGGGACCACCCAACCCGCGAAGTCCACGCTGGCGAAGCCCGTGGTGGTGAGGATGGAGACCACCTGGAAGAAGGCGTGGCGGAGGCTGGCCTCGAGGCCGTAGAGGTGGTGGGTGTAGAAGTAGAAGGCGAGAAGAAAACCCGCCAGGAGCGCCAAGACCGCATAGGCCCGGAACTCGGCGTCCCGCAGAAGGGGCCTCACCTCCCGGCCGAAGAGGAGGCGGTACTGCAGGAGGAAGTTCACCCCCGCCAAAAACATGAAGAGGACCCCCGCCCACTGGGCCAAGGGAGAATAGGCGGCGAAGCTTTGCGGATTGGGGCTAAACCCCCCGGCCGGGATGGTGGCCAAGGCGTTGGCCAGGGCCTCAAAGGCGGGAACCCCCGCCCCAAAGTAGGCCAGAAAGGCCAAGGCGGTGAGGAGGAGATAGACCCGGAGCACCGCCTGGGCGGTGTGGCGAAGCCTGGGGGTGAGCCTCTCCTTCTCCACCCGGTGGCCTCGGCGAAGAAGGCCTGGCGGCCCGCCACCTGGAGCTGGGGGAAGACCACCAGGAAGAGGAGGACGATGCCCATGCCCCCCATCCACTGGGTGAAGCTCCGCCAGAGGAAGAGGCTTTGGCCGAAGCGGCCGAAATCGCTGAGCACCGTGGCCCCGGTGGTGGTGAACCCGGAGACCGCCTCAAAGAGGGCGTCCAGGTAGCCAAGCCCCCCGGAGACCCAGTAGGGCACCGCCCCCAAAAGGGGCACCGCCAGCCACAGGAGGGCCACGCTGGCGAAGACCTCGGCCCGCCTGGGCTGGACCTCCGGCCGGCCCAGGGCCTGGAGGAGGCGCCCAAGCCCAAGCCCCAGAAGGCCGAGAGGGCGAAGCCCCGGGCGTCCTCCCCCCAGAGGAAGGCCAGAAGGGCGAAGGCCAGAAAAACCCCCCCGAAGCCCTGGTAGGTGAGGCCCAGGAGGTAGAGGCTGGAGCGCACCCCTCCCCTAGCCGAGGATCCGGGCCACGACCGCATCCGCCACCTCCCGGGCCACCACCAGGAAGAGCCGGTCCCCGGGGAGGGCCTCGAGGCCCCCCCGGTAGAGCATCACCCGGTGGTCCCGCTCCAGGGCGATGGGGGCCACCTGGGGCCCCGCAAGCCTCTCCAAGGGCCTAGGGGCGAAGCTTTCGGGAAGCTCCACCTCCAGAAGCTCTATGTTCTCGTCCATGGTGGAGACGTGCTCCACGTTCTCGGGACCCAGGAAGTCCAGCACCGCCCGCACCGCCGCCTGGCGGGGGGTGAGGGGCAGGTCAATCCCCACCTCCTCAAAGAGCCTGCGGGTCTCGGAACGGGAAACCCGGGTGATGACCTTGCCCACCCCGAGCTGCTTGGCCAGGAGGGAGGCCAGGAGGTTCTTCTCGTCGTTGTCGGTGACGGCCACCACGGCGTCGGCCTCCGCCATCCCCTCGGCCTGCAGGAGCTCCAGGTCGGTGCCGTCCCCCTGGATGATGAGGGCTCCCGGCAGCTCCTGGGCCAGCCACTGGCACCGCTCCCCGCTGGGCTCAATGACCACCACCTCTATCCGCCGCCGCGAAAGCTCCTGGGCCACCATGAAGCCCACGTTGCCCCCCCCCAGGACCATCACCCGGCGCACCCCCCGGCCCGAGGCGAAGCAGGCCTCCAGCTCGGGGAAGGCCCTCAAGGTGGTGACGAAGAGGAGCTTGTCCCCGGGCTCCAGCACCAGCTCGGGAAACTCAGGGTGGGCGAAGCCCAAAAACTCCCCGCGGCGCACCACCCCCACCACCAAGACCCCCTCCGGCCAGGAAAGCTCGGCGAGAAGGCGGTGGGCGTAGGCCCCCCCCTCCTTGACCCGGTACTCCACGAAGCGGAGCCGCCCCTCCGCCAGGAACTCCGTGTCCACCGCCCCGGGGACCAGGATGACCTCCACGATCTCCCGGGCCATGGCCCGCTGGGGCCAGAGGACCTTGTCTATGCGGGTGCCGAGGATCTCGGCGGTGCGGGGGTCGGTGAGCACCTCCACGTACCCCCCTTGCCCACGAAGCAGAGGGTCTCCTTGGCCCCAAGCCCCTTGGCCAGGAGGGAGGCCAGGAGGTTGATCTCGTCGGAGTCGGTGCTGGCGATGAAGAGGTCCGCCCGGTCCACCCCGGCCTCCCTTAAGGTGTCGGGTCCGTGGCCCCTCCCACCACCACCTTGACGTCCAGCGGGGCAAAGCGCTCCTTGGCCTGGGGGTTGCGGTCGATGACCACCACCTCGTGGGCCTTCTCCAAGGTGCGGGCCAGCTCCCCGCCCACCTCCCCGCCCCCGGCGATGACGATGTACATACCGCCCCTATCCTACGCCTGGACCCCGAAGAGGTCGTAGGTCTCCGCCCGGGTGATGCGCACGGGGATCCGGTCCCCCACCCGCACGGTGCCGTCGGTCTCCACGTAGACCACGCCGTCAATCCCCGGGGAGTCGCGGTAGGTGCGGCCCACGGCGAGGCCGGGCTCGGGAAGCTCGTCCACCAGGACCTCGAGGGTCTTCCCCACGAAGCGCCGGTTCTTGCGCAGGCTCACCCGGGCCTGGAGCTCCAGAAGCCTCGCCCTGCGCTCCTCCTTGACCTCCTCGGGCACGGGGTCCGGGAGGAGGTTGGCCTCCGCCCCCTCCACCGGGGAGTAGGCGAAGACCCCCACCCGGTCCAGCTCCGCCTCCTCCAGGAAGTCCAGGAGGATCTGGAAGTCCTCCTCCGTCTCCCCGGGGAAGCCCACGATGAAGGTGGAGCGGAGGGCGAGCTCCGGCACCGCCTCCCGCCAGGCTTTGATGGTCCGAAGGTGGCTTTGGTACCCCCCGGGGCGGCGCATGAGGCGGAGGATCCGGGGCGAGGCGTGCTGGAGGGGGACGTCCAGGTAGGGCAGCACCTTCCCCTCGGCCATGAGGGGGAGGAGGTCCTTCACGTGGGGGTAGGGGTAGACGTAGTGGAGCCTTATCCAGGCCCCAAGCCCCGCCATGTGGGCGAGGAGGTCCTTAAGCTCCGCCCGGACCCGCTGGTCTCCAAAGAAGCTCTCCCGGTGCTTTAGGTCCACCCCGTAGGCGGAAAGGTCCTGGGCAATGAGGAGGAGCTCCTTGGTGCCCGTGGCCACGAGCCGCGCCGCCTCGGCGAGCACGTGGGCGGCGTCCCGGGAGCGGAGCCTCCCCCGGAGCTTGGGAATGATGCAGAAGCTGCAGCGGTGGTCGCACCCCTCGGAGAGCTTCAGGTAGGCGTAGTGGCGGGGGGTGAGCTTCACCTGGGGGGGGACGAGGTCCAAGAAGGGGTCCCGGGGCGCGGGGAGCACCTCCTGCACCGCTTCCAGAACCTTTCCACCTCCCCCGGGCCCGTGACGGCGAGCACCTGGGGGTGGCGCTCCCGGATCTTCTCGGGCCTGGCCCCCAGGCACCCCGTGACCACCACCTTGCCGTTTTCCCGGAGGGCCTCCCCGATGGCCTCGAGGCTCTCCTCCACCGCAGGGGTGATGAAGCCGCAGGTGTTCACGATGACGAGCTCCGCCTCCCCGTAGGTGGGGCTCGTCTCGTAGCCCAAGGCCCTGAGCCGGGAAAGGATCTGCTCGGAGTCCACCAAGGCCTTGGGGCACCCCAGGCTCACAAAGCCGATCTTCGCCATACGCCTCCCGGGGCCCACGGGCCCCAACAGAAGAAGAGTATAAAGGTGCCGGATCAGGGGAAGCGCCGGGTGAGGGGCTTGCCGGGCTCCCCCAGGGGCCCCAGGTCCTTCCCCTCCAGGATGACCCGCACCGCCCCCGGGTTGCCCGAGCGCACCTCCACGGGCAGGTCAAAGGAAAGCTCCGCCCCCACCTCGGGGATGCCCTCGTAAAGGCGCTTTTCCCCCTGGGTCACCCGGAGCCAGCTCCGGCCCTCCACCTTGAGGACGAGCTTCCTCAAAGGGGCGGGGGCCTCCCCGGGGGCGGCGAAGGGTCTGGGGCAGGGCCTCGAGGCGGTAGCGGAGGGCGAGAGGCCTGTCCAGGGGAGATCTCCTCCTCGAGGGGCCGGTACCCGGGAAGCTCCAGGCGGAGGACCCGCCTTCCCCCCTCCAGGGGCGGGGCCTCCAGGGGGGTCTGGCCCAGATAAAAGCCGTCCAGGTAGACCCGGGCCCCGGGGGGCTCGGAGGCCACCCGGAGGGGGTAGCGCTCCGGCGCCTTTGGGGCAGGCCCGGGAGGAAGCTCCACCACCCGGGTGGGGCTTGGCCGAAGGAGGAGGTAGGCCCCGTAACCCAGGCCCAAGAGGAGGAAGAGGGCCAGGAAAAGGGCCCAGGGAAGGCGCCGG
>BBBL01000006.1 GCA_001311545.1 Thermus kawarayensis JCM 12314
TGGGCGTGCCCGGGGAGGAGCTTCCCCACGTGCTCCACCGCTACGAGGAGGCGGCGGCCTTCTTCGGCAGGCGGGTGGCCGTGGTGGGGGGGTCCAACTCGGCGGTGGAGGCGGCCTTGGAGCTTTACCGGGCCGGGGCCCGGGTGGCCCTGGTGCACCGGGGGAAGCGGGTCCGGCCCTCGGTGAAGTACTGGCTCCTCCCCGACTTTGAGAACCGGGTGAAGGAGGGGAGCATAGAGGCGGTGATGGAGGCGGAGGTGGAGGCCATCACCGAGGAGGGGCTTGGGCTAAAGCGCCCCTGGGGAAGGGAGTTCCTGCCCGCCGACTTCGTCCTGGTCCAGATCGGCTACCGGGCGGAGGACCGCCTGCTTAAGGAGGCGGGGGTGGCCTACGAGGGGGAGAGGCCCTGGCTTTCCCCGGAGTGGGAGACCTCCGTCCCCGGCCTCTTCGCCGTGGGCTCCTCGGCCTACGGGCCCGACACCCGCTCGGTCTTCATAGAAAACGGCCGAGAGCACGCCCGAATCGCCCTCACCGCCATCGCCGCCCGGGTGCGGGGCTTGACACCGAGGCCTTGAGGGGCTATCCTTAGCGGCAAGATGCGCTTCGGCCTCACCCTATCCCTAGGCCTAGCCTAATCGTAGGGCCGGCGGGGGGTAGGGTGTAGCGTTTTTGCGCATCCATAGACCCCCCGGAAACCCCGGGGGGTTTTGGTTTAGGAGGGGGAGATGAAAGGAGCAGAGGCACTGTTAAAGGCGCTGGAACGGGAAGGGGTGGAGGTGATCTTCGGCCACCCGGGCGGGGCCATCATGCCCACCTACGACGCCCTCTACGACAGCAAGATCCGCCACATCCTGGTGCGCCACGAGCAAGGCGGGGTGCACGCCGCCACCGCCTACGCCCGGGCCTCGGGGCGGGTGGGGTGGTGATGGCCACCTCTGGCCCCGGGGCCCTGAACCTGGTCACGGGCCTGGCGGACGCCATGATGGACTCCACCCCGGTGGTGGCCATCACCGGGAACGTCCCCCGGGCCTGATCGGCACCGACGCTTCCAGGAGGCGGACGTCACCGGGGTCACCATGCCCATCACCAAGCACAACTACCTGGTCCAGGACGTGAACGAGATCCCCCGGGTGGTGAAGGAGGCCTTCCACATCGCCTCCACCGGCCGCCCGGGCCCGGTGCTCATCGACCTCCCCAAGGACGTGCAGCTCGCCGAGTTCACCGGCGGGTTTGAGGTGGAGCTGGACCTTCCCGGGTACAGGCCCACCCTGAAGGGCCACCCCAGGCAGATAGAGCGGGCCCTGGACGCCTGGAGAAGGCGGAGCGTCCCGTCCTCATGGTGGGGGGTGGGGCCCAGCACGCCCACGCCGAGCTCCTCGCCTTTGCCGAGAGGATGGGCCTGCCCGTGATCACCACCCTCATGGGCCTCGGGGCCTTCCCCGGGAACCACCCCTTGTGGCTGGGGATGCCGGGGATGCACGGCACGGTGGCCGCCAACCGGGCCATCCACCACGCGGACGTGATCCTCGCCATCGGCCTTCGCTTTGACGACCGGGTCACGGGCAAGGTCTCCCGCTTCGCCCCCCACGCCCACACCATCGTCCACGTGGACATAGACCCGGCGGAGATTGGCAAGGTGGTGCGCACCCACATCCCCATCGTGGGGGACTCGAGGCTGGTCCTCAAGGAGCTCCTCAAGGGGGCGAAGCCCCTCAAGCTCGCCACCTGGTGGCGGGAGCTGGAGGAGTGGCGCACCCGCTACCCCTTGCGCTTCAAGCCCAGGCCCCACCTGCAGAGCCAGGAGGTCATCCGGGCCTTCCACGAGGCCACGGGGGGGAACGCCATCGTCACCACCGGGGTGGGGCAGCACCAGATGTTCGCCGCCCAGTTCTTCCCGGTGACCAGGCCGAGGAGCTTCCTCACCTCGGGGGGCCTCGGCGCCATGGGGGTGGGGCTTCCCTTCGCCATCGGGGCCAAGATCGCCCGCCCCGAGGAGTTGGTCATAGACTTTGACGGGGACGGCTCCTTCCAGATGACCCTGCAGGAGCTGGCCACGGTGGTGAAGTACAAGCTCCCCGTGAAGGTGGTGATCCTCAACAACGGCTACCTGGGCATGGTGCGCCAGTGGCAGGACCTCTTCCACGCCCGGCGCTACAGCGAGGTCTACCTGGCGGACTCCAACCCCGACTTCGCCCGCCTGGCCGAGGCCTACGGCGTTCGGGGCGTCCGGGTGGAGAGGAAGGAGGACCTCATGAAGGGGGTGGAGGCGGTGCTCAATGCCGACGGCCCGGTGGTGGCCGAGTTCAAGGTCTACCACGAGGAAGGGGTCTTCCCCATGATCCCCGCCGGGGGCGCCACCGAGGACATGCTCATAGAGCACCCCGCCGAGCGGGAGGAGGTGGGGGCGTGAGGCACGTCATCTCCGTTTTGGTCCAGGACCACCCCAGGGTGCTCAACCGCATCACGGGCCTCTTCGCCAGGCGGGGCTTCAACCTGGAAAGCCTGGCCGTGGGCACCACCCACCAGCCGGGCCTTTCCCGCATCAGCCTGGTGGTGGCCGGGGACGACCACACCCTGGAGCAGGTGGAGAAGCAGCTCAACCGGCTCATCGAGGTGCTCAAGGTCACCGACCACACCGAGCCCCACGTGGAGCGGGAGCTTTGCCTGGTGAAGGTCCACGTGGCGGGGGTGGAGGAGCGCCTGGCGGTGAAGGACATCCAGGAGGCCTTCCGGGCCCGGGTGGTGGACGTGGCCCATAGGAGCCTCATCCTGGAGCTCACCGGCGACTCCAAGAAGGTAGACTCCTTCATCGAGGCCCTGAGGCCTTACGGGATCCTCGAGGTCATGCGCACCGGGGCCGTGGCCATGAGCCGCGGGGAGAGGACCCTTAAGGTCAGGGAGAAACGGGAGGCGGTATGAAGATCTACTACGAGCACGACGCGGACCTTGGCTTCATTCTGGGCAAGAGGGTGGCCGTCTTGGGCTTCGGCTCCCAGGGGCACGCCCACGCCCTGAACCTCAAGGACTCGGGGGTGGACGTGCGGGTGGGCCTTAGGCCCGGCTCCAAGAGCTTCGCCAAGGCCGAGGCCGCGGGGCTTCGGGTCCTTCCCGTGGCCGAGGCGGTGAGGGAGGCGGACATCGTCATGGTCCTCCTCCCCGACGAAAAGCAGGCCCAGGTCTACCGGGAGGAGGTGGAGCCCCACCTCAAGGAGGGTGGGGCCCTGGCCTTCGCCCACGGCTTCAACATCCACTTCGGCCAGATCAAGCCCCGTCCCGACCTGGACGTCTGGATGGTGGCCCCCAAGGGCCCGGGCCACCTGGTGCGCTCGGAGTACCTAAAGGGGAGCGGGGTCCCCGCCCTCGTGGCCGTCCACCAGGACGCCTCGGGAAGCGCCTTCCCCACCGCTTTGGCCTACGCCAAGGCCATCGGGGCGGCCAGGGCCGGGGTCATCCCCACCACCTTCAAGGACGAAACGGAGACCGACCTCTTCGGGGAGCAGGCGGTCTTGTGCGGTGGGCTCACCCGGCTCATCCAGGCGGGGTTTGAGACCCTGGTGGAGGCGGGCTACCCCCCGGAGATGGCCTACTTTGAGACGGTCCACGAGGTGAAGCTCATCGTGGACCTCATCTACGAGGCGGGGCTAAGGGGCATGCGCTACTCCATCTCCAACACCGCGGAGTACGGGGACTACACCCGCGGGGAGATGGCCGTGCCCCTGGAGGAGACCAAGAGGCGCATGCGGGAGATCCTCCGCCAGGTCCAGACCGGGGAGTTCGCCCGGGAGTGGATGCTGGAAAACCAGGCGGGAACCCCCGTCTTGGAGGCCAACCGCAAGCGCTGGGCGGCCCATCCCATTGAGGAGGTGGGCTCGAGCTTCGCGCCATGATGCCCTTCCTCAAGGCCAGGGTATTGGAGGAGGTAGGCTAAGGGCTTCTTCGGGGCCTTCGGGGCCCCGTGCGCTTTGGGAGGTGAGGAGGATGGAGAAAGAGCGGCACATCCGGATCTTTGACACCACGCTTAGGGACGGCGAGCAGAGCCTGGGGTGGCCCTTTCCCTGGACCAGAAGCTGGAGATCGCCCAGGCCCTGGCCCGGCTCAACGTGGACATCATTGAGGCGGGCTTCCCCGTATCGGGGCCTCTGGAGTTTGAGGCGGTAAGGCGCATCGCCGCCGAGGTCAAGGGCCCCGTCATCGCCGCCCTGGCCCGCACCCACACCCTGGACATTGACCAGGCGGCCAAGGCCCTGGAGCGGGCGGAGAAGCCCCGGATCCACGTCTTCACCTCGGCCTCCAAGGTCCACCTCCAGTACATGCTCAAGAAGACCGAGGAGGAGGTCCTGGAGATGGCGGATAGAATGGTCCGCTACGCCAAGCGCTACGTGGACGACGTGGAGTTCTCCGCCCAGGACGTGATGCGGGCCGACTGGGACTTCGTGAAGCGGCTCTACGAGGTGGCCGTGGAGGCCGGGGCCACCACCATCAACGTCCCCGACACCACGGGCTACGGCACCCCGGAGGAGTACGGGGCCCTCATCCGCCGCATCCGCGAGGAGGTGGTGCGGGGGCGGGACGTGGTCATCTCCACCCACACCCACGACGACCTGGGCCTGGCCACGGCCAACGCCCTGGCGGGGGTGTTGAACGGGGCGGGCCAGGTGGAGTGCACCATCAACGGCATCGGGGAGCGGGCGGGGAACACCGCCCTGGAGGAGGTGGTCATGGCCCTCTACGTGCGCCGGGACTTCTACCGGGCCTACACCCAGGTGAACACCCGGGAGATCTACCGGGTAAGCCGCCTGGTGGAGCGCTACACCGGGATGCCCGTCCCCCCCAACAAGGCCATCGTGGGGGACAACGCCTTCGCCCACGAGTCCGGAATACACCAGGACGGGGTCCTCAAGCACCGCTCCACCTACGAGATCATGGACGCCGAGCTCATCGGGAGGCGCCCCGCCGTGCTGGTGCTCGGCAAGCACTCGGGCCGGGCGGCCTTCAAGAAGGCCCTCGAGGACCTGGCTACAAGGACCTTTCCGAGGAGGAGCTGAAGAAGCTCTTCGCCCGCTTCAAGGAGATCGCCGAGAAGAAGGGGCCCCTCTCCGCCGAGGAGCTTCAGGCCCTGGTGGAAAGCGAGCGGGTACCCGTTTCCCACTTATTCCGGCTGGAGCACGTCCAGTTCTTCTCGGGCTCCGGCTCCTGCCCACCGCCACCGTCAAGGTGAAGACCCCAGACGGGGAAAGGCTGGCCACCCACACCGGGGACGGACCCGTGGACGCGGTGTACAAGGCCTTGGAGGAGGCCATCGGCCTGAGGCCGGAGCTTGAGCTTTACCGGGTGGAGGCCATCACGGGAAGCACCGAGCCTTGGGCCAGGGTGACGGTGCGCTTGCGCCTTGGGGAGCTTCAGGCAGTGGGGGTGGGGGTGTCCCCGGACATCATTGAGGCCAGCGCCCTGGCCTTCCTGGACGCCGCCGGGAAGCTGGCCTCGGGCCGGGCCACCCGGCACCCGCCCTCCATTGAAGAGGTGCACCGCGGGGTCTAGGCCATGGTGGAGATCCTGGACACCACCTTAAGGGACGGCACCCAAGGGGAGGGGGTAAGCCTCTCCGTGGAGGACAAGGTGGCCATCGCCAGGCGCCTCGCCGCCTTCGGGGTCCACCTCATCGAGGGGGGCTGGCCCGGCTCCAACCCCAAGGACGCCGAGTTCTTCGCCCGCATGAAGGGGGTGGACCTGGGGGAGGCGAGGCTTTGCGCCTTCGGGGCCACCCGCAGGAAGGGGCTTTCCCCGGAGGAGGACCCCTCGGTCCTCGCCCTCCTGGAGGCCGAGACCCCGGTGGTGGTCCTCTTCGGCAAGAGCTGGACCCTCCACGTCCTCGAGGCCCTGGAGACCTCCCTGGAGGAAAACCTCCGGATGATCGGGGAGACGGTGGCCTTCTTCGCCGAAAGGGGGAAGCGGGTGGTCTACGACGCCGAGCACTTCTTTGACGGTACAAGGAAGACCCCGCTTACGCCCTCGCCACCCTGGAGGCCGCCTTTAGGGCCGGGGCCGACACCCTGGTCCTCTGCGACACCAACGGGGGGAACCTCCCCGAGGAGGTCTACGCCGCCACCAAGGCCGTGGTGGAGCGCTTTCCCGGGGCGAGGATCGGCATCCACCCCCACAACGACGCCGAGCTTGCCGTGGCCAACGCCCTGGCGGCGGTGCGGGCCGGGGCCACCCACGTCCAGGGGACGGTGAACGGCTACGGGGAAAGGTGCGGCAACCTCAACCTCACCAGCTTCCTCCCCACCCTGGTCTTCAAGTACGGGATTCCCGCCCTCCCCCCGGAGAGGCTAAAGGCCCTGAGGGAGCTCTCCCACTTCGTGGACGAGCGGGCCAACCTCACCCCAAACCGCCGCGCCCCCTACGTGGGGGAGGCGGCCTTCGCCCACAAGGCGGGGGTGCACGTCTCCGCGGTCTTGAAGAACCCCCGCACCTACGAGCACATCCCTCCGGAGTGGGTGGGGAACCAGCGGCGCTTTTTGGTCTCCGACGTCTCGGGCCGCTCCAACCTCCTGGCCAAGCTCCAGGAGCTGGGGGTGGACCTAAGCAAGGAGGAGGCGAGGCGCCTTTTGGAGGAGGTCAAGGCCCTGGAGTACGAGGGCTACGCCTTTGAGGGGGCGGAGGCCAGCTTCTACCTCCTCGCCCACCGCCTGAAGGGGGGAAGCCTTCCCTTCCAGGTGGAGGGCTTCTCCGTCTTCGTCCACGGCACGGGCCTCGCCACCGCCTGGGCCGAGGCCACGGTGCGGGTCCGGGTGGGGGAGAGCCTCCAGCACACCGCCGCCGAGAGCCCTTTTGGGCCCGTCTCCGCCCTGGACCGGGCCTTCCGCAAGGCGGTCTTGCAGTTTTACCCGGAGCTCGCCGACGTGGAGCTTGCCGACTACAAGGTGCGGATCCTCTCGGGCCAGGAGGCGGGCACCAACTCCGGGGTGCGGGTGATGGTGGAGATGAAGCGGGGGAGGAGCGCTTCAGCACCGTGGGGGCCAGCGAGAACATCCTCGAGGCCTCCCTCAAGGCCCTCACCGACGGGTACGCCTACGCCCTCCTCTACCCGGTGGCTACGCCCAAGGGAGCCTGACCTCGGGAAAGGCCAGGGGCGAGGCTTCCTCCTCGGGGGAGAGGAGCCGGATCTCCCGGTAGCGGCCCCCCCGGGGGTCCCGGTGGGCCTCGAGGAGGTTCTCCTTCAGGTTCACGAGCCACACCTCGGGGATACCCGCCTCGGCGTAGAGGGGAGGCTTCACCTCCCGGTCAAACTCCAAGGAGGTGTCGGCCACCTCCACCAGGAGGAGGACGTCCTCGGGGGTGGGGAGGCGGTCCTGGTAGCGCTCCAGGGGGGGCTTAAGCACCATGAGGTCCGGTTCGGGCTCCGAGTCCTGGGAAAGCCGCAAGGGGGACTGGACCGCCACCACGGCCTTTGCGCCCAAAGCCTCCCTAAGCCTGTGGTCCATGCGCATCACCGCGTAAACGTGCCTGGGTCCCATGGGGCTCATCTGGTAGACCTCCCCCCGGAGGAGTTCCACGTGGGGCACCCCTTGGAAGGCCCGCTCAAACTCCTCTACCCGGAAGCGGTAGCGGGTGGCCATGCCTCCATTATGCCCCGTGGCCCGAGTAGCGCTTGAGCCAAGCCGCCAAAGGAGGCGGGAAAGCCCGAGGAAGAAGAGGCCCCAAAGGAGCATGACCCAGAGCCCGGGGAAGAGGGCCACCTCCTGCCCGGCGAGGAGGGCGGCGGGGAGGTAGACCAGGTAGGGGAAGGGGGTGAGGAGGGCGAGGGCTCTGAGGCCCTCCGGGAAGACCTCGAGGGGGGCGATGGTCCCCGAGAGGAAGAGGTAGAGGAGGAAGAAGACCTCCTCCACGCTGGTGGCCCTTTCCGTCCAGAAGGTGAGCATGGCGGTGGCGTACTGCATGAGGTAGCGGAGGAGGAAGGCGAGGAGGGTGAGGCCAAGGCCGAGGAGGAAAGCCCCGGGCTCCGGCAGGAAGCGGGCCTCGGGGAAGAGGAGGAAGAAGAGGAGGGTGAGGAGGAGCACGAAGGGAAGCCGGGCCAGGCGCTCGGCCAGGTGGGCGGCCAGGTGGTCAAAAAAAGGGGTCCAGGGGCCTAAGGAGCCGGAAGGAGAGCCTTCCCTCCACCACGTCCCGCTCAAACTCCCACGCCACCCAGACCACCGTGGCCTGGCGCACCAGGAAGACCATGAGGAAGTACCGGGCGAACTCCCCGGGGGTTAGGGGGAAGTCCCCGCCCCTTGCCGCCTCGGTCCAGACCCCCATGAGGATGAGGGGCAGGACCCCCGCCAGGGCCCAGAGGAAAAGCTCCGCCCGGTACTCCAGCATGTAGGCTAGGTAGACGGAGAGGAGGACCCGGGCCTTCCTCATACCCTCTCCTTGGGGCTTTGGAACACCTTGGCGATGACCTCCTCCAGAGGGGGCTCCCGCACCTCCAGGTCCTCCACGGGAAGCCTCTCCAGGATCTCCGCCACCCTTTCGGTGAGCCGTTCCCGGGGAACGAGAAGCCGCGCCTCCCGGCCCTCTAGCTCCCGCACCTCCCGAAAGGGAGGAGGGCCTCCCTGGGCAGGGGGAGCTTCAGGGTGAGCCCCACCTCCCGGTAGGGGGCGAAGCGCTCCAGAAGCCCCTCCAGGGCCCCATCGTAGAGGAGCCTCCCCTGGTGGATCACCAAGACGCGTTCAGAGAGGGCGGCGATGTCCGCCATGTAGTGGCTGGTGAGGAGGAGGGTGGCCCCATAGCGGCGGTTGTACTCCCGGAGGAACTCCCTGACCGCCACCTGGGCGTTCACGTCCAGGCCCAAGGTGGGCTCGTCCAGGAAGAGGACCTGGGGCCTGTGGAGGAGGGCGGCGAGAAGCTCCGCCTTCATGCGCTCCCCCAGGGAAAGCTTCCGCACGGGCTGGTGGAGCTTCCCCTCCAGGGAGAGCATCTCCGCAAGCTCCAAGACCCGCTTTCTAAACTCCCCTTCGGGGATCTCGTAGATGGCGGCATTCAGGCGGAAGGAGTCCATGGCCGGGAGGTCCCAGATGAGCTGCTGCTTGTTGCCCATCACCAGGGTGATCTTCTTCAGGAAGGCCCTTTCCCGCCGCCAGCACGTGCCCCGCCACCAGGGCCTTGCCCCGGGAGGGTGAACCAGGCCCGTGAGCATCTTCAAGGTGGTGGTCTTGCCCGCCCCGTTGGGGCCTAGAAACCCCACCACCTCCCCGGGGTGGATCCCGAAGGAGACCCCCTCCACCGCCCGTACCACCTGGTACCGCCGCTTTAGGAAATGGCGCAGGGTGCCGAGGAGGGTTTCCTCCTTCAGGGCCACCCGGTAGTGCCGGGTGAGGTCTTCCGCCAGGATCACGGGGCTTGCGCCCGCCATGCCTCCGAGTCTACCTTAGGAGGGGTGCGCTACCTCTGGGTCCTGCGCCTCTTCCTCCTCACCTCCTTGGCGGCGGAGATGGAGTACCGGGCCAACTTCTACCTGGGCCTCCTTTCCTCCTTCCTCACCCTCCTGGGGGCCCTCTTCGGCCTCCTCCTCCTCTACCAGGGGGGGTATAGGCCGGGGGGGTGGCGGCTCGAGGAGGCCCTTTTGGTCCTTTCCGCCTTCACCCTGCTTCAGGGCCTCGCCAGCACCCTCCTCGCCCCCAACCTCAACAAGATCGTGGAGCACGTGCAGCAGGGCACCCTGGACTTCGTCCTCCTCAAGCCCCTAGACCCCCAGTTCTGGCTCTCCTTGCGGGCCTTCTCCCCTTGGGGCCTGGGGGACTTCCTCTTGGGCCTCGGCCTCCTCCTCTACGCGGGGGTTCGCCTGGGCTTGGGCCTTGGGGACTACGCCCTCTTCGCCCTCTACTTCCTCCTCGGGGCCCTCATGCTTTACAGCCTATGGTTTCTCCTGGCCACCACCAGCATCTGGTTCGTGAAGATCTACAACGTGACCGAGGTGCTGAGGGGGCTTTTGGAGGCGGGGCGGTTCCCCGTCTCCGGCTACCCCGCCCTTTACCGGGCCTTCTTCACCTTCGTGGTGCCCGTGGCCTTCCTCACCACCGTGCCCGCGGAGGTGGCCCTGGGAAGGGGAGAGGCCCCCTTCCTTGCCCTCCTCCTCGCCCTCTTCCTCCTCGCCCTGGCCCGGGGCTTCTTCCGCCTGGCCTTGAGGAGCTACACCTCGGCGAGTAGTTAGAACTCCCGGAAAGACAGGGGTGTTGCCTGAACCCTTTGCACGTCAAAGACCCTAACCGTGGGGAAGTTGGGAGGGGCTAGGGCGCTATCCGCAAAGCGGAGGTCATAATCGTAGGTTTCCATGTACCCCGACTGCAGCCGCCCCGAGCTGTCAATGACGCCGCGAAGCTGATCGGCCGACTGGATGAGGCCTCCGAAGAGGCGGAGCTTACCCTGTTTGCCGCGGCCGCTATAGTTCTCCACGGCCAGACCCTTCCCCGGGGTACCCGAGAGGTACGAGCCCCAGAGGTAGAGGTTATCGGGGGCTCTCACAGGGTAATTCTCAATAACGATGTTGTCGTTCTGGGACATGACCCCGAGGACGGTTGGGAGGATTTGCCCTGTCCCCAGAGCACACCGGGGCTTGGTGGCCAGGTAGACGGGGTCGGTCACCTTGGTGGGGTCGCACTCGTAGACCAGGTCCCCCGTGAGGCCGATGGCCCCTACGGCGGTGATGTGGAGCTGGGTCTCCTTGGAGAGGGCCGGGGGGATTTGGGCGGGAGGCGGGTGGTCCGGGCAGGCATCTGAGCTCCCGGGGTAGTCTACTCCGCAGGGGAGGGGACCGGTGCGGGGAGGTCCCTGTAGGCTCTTGATCTGGCCCGTTACATAGATCTGGCCGGTCGGCCCCCCCGTACCCAGGGGCGCGGGGCCGTTGGGCGTGCCCGAGTAAATCACGATGGGCGAGCCGTTTTTGCTGACGGCGGTGGTGTTTGTCGTGTAGTCCACGGTGATCACCCAGGTGTTACTTCCCTGCTTGAAGGTGTAGACCTGCTGCCCCGTTCCCGTGGCCTGGAGGACCAGCTGGTCCACGTTCCCTTGGACATAGATACCCCCCCTTGACGTTGGTGCCGTCCTTGACGAGATAAACCCCGTTGGTACTGAAGGGTCGCTGTTGCAATTTTTGCTGGGAGGATTGTGGAGGCCCAGGGCGAAGCAGATCTCCTTGGCGGAGGGGGTGGAGGTGTCCTGGGGGTCCATGCCGAGGGCAGCCCGTTGCTGGGAAAGGGTGGAGGTGGGGAGGTCAATCGGAGGCTGGCTACGCAGAAAGCCCTTCTGAAAGTCGGGCACCGTGCAGGGGGGGCGGGAGTCGCCCCGCACCCAGACCCGCCCTCCCCCGGTACACCCGTCCCCGGCCAGATGCCAGTACCAGGCCCCGTCGTCGCTGGTGCTCACCACATCCCGGAAGACGGGCCGCCCCCAGAAGCCCCAGTTGTGGTTGGCGTGGACGGGGCCGTTGAAGACCGTGCCCGTAGGGAAGAACCTCGTTTGGCCCCCGGCGTCGTCCACCAGGAAGAGCCACTGGGAAAGGGAAGGCCTCCCGAGCTGGACCTCAAAGTATCCTTTCTCCTCAGCACGGCGCTTGGCGGTGCCCACTTGCCCGGTGGAAACCACCACGTAGTCCGCCCGGTAGGTCTGGGCCGTGGCCCCCTTGGTGTTCCCGCGGAAGCGGGCGACGGTGAACCGCACGGAGGCCTGGCCCTGGTCCACGGCTCCCGGGGGGAGGGAGCCGTAGCCCCCGTTGAGGAGGCTCTGGATGGCCGAGGCGATACCGGACCACTGGCTCTCTGGAAGAACCCATTCCGTGGCCGGATTCGCGGTGAGGTTCATTCTGGGGGCGAGGATCCCCTTGATGTCTCCTCGGGCCACCTCCATGGCGTAGCGCGCATAGGTGAGCCCGGCCTCGGCCGCGGCCCGCGCCTGGGCCGCCTGCAGGGTGGAGCGGGTCTGCCGAAGATCCCCCAGGGTGCCCATGAAAAGGAGGTTCCCACGAGGGTCATCACGGCGGCCACCACCAAGACCGCGATCAGTGCAACACCTCTATGGTGCATCGTTCACCTCCTCAGTTCCACGGTTTCCGTCACGGTGAAGGTGTCCGGAGCCCCTTACCGGGAAGGTTTCCGGGGCTTTGCCCCGTCAGGGCGACCCGTACGGCCCGCACCAGGGTGCCGATGTACTTGCCACCGCTCGGCGCGGCCGAGTAGCCCTGAGCGCTAAAGGCGCTGGCGGCGTCCTCCAAGGTGGGGTAGAAGACAAGGCGCGAGGACTGGGCGTTTGGGTCCTCCGGTACCCCGTACCAGACTTCCAGACCGATGATGCCGAAGGCCACGATGCCGGCCCCCACCGTCCCGGCACCGTCGTAGCCGGTCATCCGGTAGAGCACCTTCCGGCCGGCCTCCAGAGGGTCATCCCGTACCATGTAGGTAGCCAGGTCCACCTTGAACATGTAGGCGCTGTTCGTCCACTGGCCAGAGATCTTGTCCTGGTTGTGCTGCACTTTGTCACGGTTAGGGTTGGGGGGACCGGAGCAGGCCTGGGTGTAATCGGCCAAGAGCTGGCGCTGGGTGATGCGCAAGAGCTGTACCTGGCCCCCGTTGTAGAGGAGGGCCAGGTTGCCCTCCTGGAAGGCCCGGGCATCGCAGATTCCTGTTTCCGCCGAGTTTGTGAAGCTGTTTCCCGGCGGCTCGGCCACAGGGAGGAGTCTCCGGTGAGGCTCACGATGGCCACCTGGGTGTGGTTGCTACAGGGCTTGGTGGCGTCGCAGGGGCTTTGGTGCCACACGTGCAGGTAGGCACCTGAACGAAGGTCCTGGGTGATGTAGTGCAGGGCTGCCCTAAGGTTCTGCTGGGTTTTCAACCTGAGATCCTCGTGCCGCTTGTAGTTGAGGGACTGGGTGAAGGCGTTAAGGGTCAGGGTGGAGAGCACCCCGAGGATGGCCAGGGCCACCAGGAGCTCCACCAGGGTGAACCCGGCCCTACTGGTAGACGAGCGTGCTGAGAGCAAAGCTAGCCTCACCTCCTCCCGTCTTCCGGTAGAACGTGGTTACGGTCACGGTCCAGACCTGGGGAGAGGTGGAGAAGCTTCGGGTCTGGACGGTGAACTGGAACGGACCCCACTCCTGGTTCAGCACCGCGGGGTTGGGGTCCCCTGCGGCCACAAACGTGGGATCGCTGGCATAGTTGTAGCCATAGGGGTAGCTCTGCGCCGTGGTGAAGGCGTTAAAGTCTAGGCTTTTGGCCCGGAACCGGTCCAGCCAGGTCTCTGCCGCGGCGATGGCCCGGGCCCTTATTCGGTCGTCACTATTCATCCGCAAGCTGGAGACCACCGTGGTGGTGAACGCTCCGGCCACCAGGCCCAGGACTAAAAGGGCGATCAACACCTCAACCAGGGTAAGACCGCGGGAGCGCCTCATTTCACCTCCTCACTGGAGTGCCGTCTTTACGGCTCCGGTCATGGAGAGGATGAGCCGGAAGGTCTTGCTGCCGTTGGTGATCCGCACCTCCGGGGCCACCACGCCTCCACCCGTGCTGGGAAAACCTGGGCTGCTGCTGAGAAGAGTACGGGGATTAAACTCCAACCAAGCCCCGCCTCCGACGTTGGCGAAGCGAACGCCTGTGGGAAAACTTCGCGTGAGCACCGTGGAGTAGGAGCCGGGGCCCGCCCCCCTCTCCATCACGTAGCTTGCAGTGTCTAAGATGCGGATACGGCAGTTATCCCCCAGGAGAGGGCGTTGGTGCGGCAGGTTTGCACGTCCTGGGAGAAGGTGTTGACGGCGTCTTCTAGGGTAAGATGCTGACGTAGGCTCAGGAGGTTTGTCTCTACGAGGCCGAAGAGTATCGCAAGCACGCTGATGACAACCAGCAGCTCTATGACGGTAAGACCTCTTTTCCCCAACATTTCCACCCCATCGAGATAAGGGTAGCCCAGGAAAACTTCCGAGACATCCCCCAAATGGGGGGGTACAATCCCCATCAGGTATGGAAGGCGTCCTCTTGGTTCTCCTCCTCGCCTACCTCTTCGGTTCCGTTCCCGCCGGGGTTCTGGTGGCCCGCACCTACGGGGTGGACCTGCGCAAGGTGGGCTCTGGGAACATCGGGGCCACCAACGTCCTCCGCGCTTTGGGCTGGGGCCCGGCTTTGGTGGTGGCCCTCTTTGACGTCTTCAAGGGGGGAATCGCCGTCCTTATTGCCCGGGCCTTCGGGCTTTCCGACTGGATGCTGGGCGGCGTGGCCTTGATGGCGGTCCTCGGGCACAACTACTCCCTCTTCCTCCGCTTCCGCGGAGGGAAGGGGGTGGCCACGAGCTTCGGCACCCTGCTCTTCCTGGACCCCGTGCTGGCCCTCTGGACCTTCCCCGTCGGGGTGAGTGTGATGCTCCTCACCCGCTACGTCTCTGCGGGGAGCATGACCGGGGGGGTGGCCGCTTTCGTCCTCGCCCTGGCCCTGGGAAGGCCCCTTTGGGAGGTGGCCACGGTTTTCCTCATGGCCCTCCTCATCTTCTGGACCCACCGGGAGAACCTCAAGCGCCTCCAGGAAGGGACGGAAAGGCGTTTGGGGGAGCGGGTGGAGGTCCGCTAAACTGGAGGTGTGCAGAAGGAGGAGGTCCTGGCCCTGCTCCGGTCCCGCTGGCCCGAGTTGCGCGCCCTGGGGGTGACGGAGCTTTACCTCT
This sequence comes from Thermus kawarayensis JCM 12314, assembly GCA_001311545.1. The sequence goes on from BBBL01000006.1 coordinate 14,677, forward strand.
TCGGCTCCTTGGCCCGGGGTGAGGCCCAGCCCGGGAGCGACGTGGACCTGCTGGTGGCTTTTGCCACTCCGCCGGGCTTTGAGGGCTACTGGCGGGTGAAGGAGTTTTTGGAGAGCCTCCTTGGGCAGCCCGTGGACTTGGTGATGAAAGGGGCCTTGAAGCCGTGGGGGATGTCCGAGGTGATGAGGGAGGCCGTCCGTGTCGCGTAGCTATCGGCTTTTCCTTCGGGACATGTTGGAAGCCTGCGAAAAGGTCATGCGCTATACTGAGGGTCTTGATTTTGACACTTTTGTCCGAAACGAGCTGGTTTACGATGCCGTGCTTCGCAATCTGGAAGTCCTCGGTGAGGCGGCGAAGAAGGTGCCTGACCCGGTCCGGGCCCGCTATCCCTCGGTGGAGTGGCGGGCCATCGCTGGGCTGAGGGACGTTTTAGCCCACGCCTACTTCGCCTTGGACGACGCTACCCTTTGGGATATCGTGGCCCAGAAGGTGCCCGCGCTTGTGGAAGCCCTTCGGTAGATCTTGGAGGAAGAGAATGCTTGACCTTCTGGTCATCGCCCCCCACCCCGACGACGGGGAGCTGGGCTGCGGGGGGACCCTCGCCCGGGCCAAGGCGGAGGGGCTTTCCACGGGGATTCTGGACCTGACCCGCGGCGAGATGGGCACCAAGGGCACCCCGGAGGAGCGGGAGAAGGAGGTGGCCGAGGCGAGCCGGATCCTGGGCTTGGACTTCCGGGGAAACCTGGGGCTTCCCGACGGAGGCCTTTTGGACGTGACGGAGCAGAGGCTCCTTCTGGCGGGGGCCTGAGGCGGCTTAGGCCCAGGGTGGTCGCTCGCCCCCCTCGAGGCCGACCGCCACCCCGACCACACCGC
>BBBL01000007.1 GCA_001311545.1 Thermus kawarayensis JCM 12314
CCTGGGCCCCGTGGCCTACACCGACCCCCTGGAGGCCCGGCGCTTCCTGGAGGAAACCGGCGTGGACGCTTGGCGGTGAGCATCGGCACCCGCCACGGCCTGCACAAGGGTCCGGTCCGCCTCCACCTGGCCCTCTTGGAGGAGCTCTCCCGCCTTCCCGTCCCCTTGGTCCTCCACGGGGCCTCGGGGCTTTCCCCGGAGGACTACCGGGCGGTGGTGGACCGGGGGATTCGGAAGATCAACCTCTACGCCGACCTGGCCCTTAAGGCCGCCGGCGCTCAAGGAGGGGGAAGGGGAGGACTACCTCGCCCTGGTGGCGGGGATGAAGGAGGCCCTTAGGGGGCTTGCAGAGGCCCGCATGCGGCTATGGTGGGGTTGAAGGCCCTGCTCTTTGACCTGGACGGCACCCTGGCGGAGACGGAGGAGCTCCACCGGGAGGCCTTCAACCGGGCCTTCGCCGAGGCGGGGCTTCCCTTCCGCTGGGACCGCGCCCTCTACGGGGAGCTTCTCTGGACCGCGGGCGGCCGGGAGCGCATCGCCACCTTCTTGGGCCGGTGCGGGGACTGCCCCAGGCTTTCCCCCGGGGCCCTCGCCCGGCTCCACGCCAGGAAGAATGCGCTCTACACGCCCTTTTGCGGGAGGAGGGGGTGGCCTTGAGGCCGGGGGTGGCGAGGCTTCTGCGAGAGGCTAGGGAGGCCGGGATGGCCTTGGTCCTGGCCACCACCACCAGCCCGGAGAACGTGAAGCCTTTTCTGGAAAGGGCGGGGCTGGAGGGGGTCTTTGACCTGGTGCTTTCGGGGGATGCGGTGCCCGAGAAGAAGCCCCATCCGGCCATCTACCTCCTGGCCCGGGAGGCCTTGGGCCTGGGACCGGGGGAGGGGGTGGTGGTGGAGGATTCCCGCAACGGCCTCTTGGCGGCCTGGAAGGCGGGGCTTCCCGCCTTGGTGACCCCGGGCCTCTACACCTTGGGCCAGGACTTCTCCGAGGCCCAGGCGGTGTTGAGCCACCTGGGGGATGAGGGGAACCCCGGGCTTGTCCTCCGGGGTCCAGGAAGGGGGAGAGGGTGGTGGTGGACCTGGGTTATTTGGAGGAGGTGCGGAGATGGTGGAGCACCTGATCGTCTTCAACGCGGAAGCTCCCGGGAGGAGGTGTTGCGCATGGCCGAGGAGGCCAAGGAGGTTCTGCTTCGCATTCCCGGAGTGGTGGGGCTTCGCTTTGGGGAGGCCCTTTTGCCGGGGGCTCGTTACCGCTACTTCATCTCCGTTCTTTTTTTCCGGGCCCGAGGTGGTGGAGCGCTACCGGGACCACCCCCTGCACGTGGCCTTCGCCGACCAGGTCTTCCGCCCCCTGGCCAAGGACCGCCTCACCACCGATTACCGGGTGCTTCTGGAGGTGCCCCCGTGCGGGAGCTAGCCCACCGGGAGGCCGAGGCCAGGGCCGTCCGGGTGCTGGTGGACGGGGTGGGGGAGGGCCTGGTCCTCCTCGGGGAAGGGGGGTACTACGCCCTCTACTACTTCTTCTCCCTCTACGGCCGGAAGGCACCCGACCCCGAGGAGACCCCCGACTGGGTGGAGGGCCCCCGGGAAGCGCCGGAGGGCTTCCGCTCCCCCTATGACCAGGCCCGCTGGCTAGAGGAACACGGCTACACCCTTTTCATCAACGAGTCCAAGTAGGAGGTGGAGTGTGGAGTACGACGAGCTTCCCTACGCGAAGGCCAAGGCCATGGCGGTGAAGGTGCTGGAGGACGGGTACGGGGATGCGGTGGTCCTAAGGGACGAACGGGGCCTTTACGTCCTCTACTACTTCTACGGGTTCCAGGCCCCGCCGCCCACCGCCCTGCCCCACTGGATGGAGGGCCCCAAGGCCTCCTTGGAGGAGGTGCGCTCCCCTTACGAGGCGAAGCGCTTTTTGGAAGAGCACGGGGAGCCCGACTACCTCAACGACGTAGACTAAGGGGGTGAAGCGGGACGCCTTCCGCATCCTCCAGAGCACCGAGACCGCCATCTACCTCTTTGCGGGCTTCCTCATCGCCGCCGGGGCGGCGGTGCTTCTCCTCACCTCCTTGGTGGAGGGAGCCCACCACCTCCTGCAGGGGGATTACGGGGAGGTGGCCTTGCAGCTTCTGGACCGGGTGCTTTTGGCCTTGATGCTGGCGGAGATTCTCTACACCCTGTTGCGCTTCGCCCGGGAGGGGACCCTCGAGGCCGCCCCCTTCCTCATCATCGGCATCATCGCCGCTATAAGGCGGGTCCTGGTCCTCACCGCCGAGGCGGTGGAGAAGTTTGACCTGGCGGACCCCGCCTTCCTGGCGGTGCTGGCGGAGCTCGGGCTTCTTTCCCTCATGGTGGTGGCCTTCGCCCTGGCCATCCGCCTGGTCAGGTCCGGAGGAGGGCAATGAGGGCTTGGGCCGCCGGGTTGGCCACCCGCTTGGGGTGGACCAGCCAGAAGTAGCGGCGGATCTCCCCCACAGGGGGGGCCAGGCGCAGGGCCTTGAGGTTGCCCACCTTCAGGTTGGGCTGGACCACCACCCGGCTCACGATGCCCACCCCGGCCCCCGCCAGCACCAGGCGCTTGGTGACCTCGTTGTTGTCGGTGTAGAAGGTGGGGCTAAGCTCCAGGCTGGCCTGTTCAAAGGCCCTTTCCAGGGCCCGCCAGGTCATGGAGCCCGGCTTGCGCACCACCAGGGTTTCCCTCTGGAGCCACTCGGGGGGCACCTCCTCCCGGCCGGCCCAGGGGTGGTCCGGGGGGACGATGAGCACCAGCTCGTCCTCGTAGAAGAGGTGGCGCTCGTACCCCTCCCAGCGCTCCACCCCCTCCACGATGGCGAACTCCAGCTCCCCCATGAGCAGGCGCTCCGCCAGGCGCTCGGAGCTTCCGCTTTCCAGGTGGACCCGCACCCCGGGGTGGGCCTCGTGAAACTTCTTCAGGAAGATGGGGACCACGTAGGTGGCCATGGTGGTGGAGGCCCCCAGGGTGATCTCCCCCATCTCCAGCCGGCCCATGGCTTGGGAGACCCGCTGGAACTCCTCCAGGGCCTGCACCACCCGCCGGGCCTCGGGGAGGAGGGCTTCCCCTACCCGGGTGAGGGCCAGGTGCCGCCCCTGCCGTTCAAAGAGGGGGTGGCCCACCTGTTCCTCCAGGGTCCGCAGGTACTGGCTCACCGCCGGCTGGGTGATGCCCAGGGCCAAGGCGGCCCGGCCCACCCCCCCTTCCTCCACCACGGTGACGAACACCCTTAAGGCGGCGGGGTTGGGAAGCTTAGCGTTCCTAGATATGAGCATGGGCTTATGTTATTAGCAAAAACATATGATTGCAATAATAAATCGCCCCCCCTAAGGTAAGCCCATGGCTATGCCTACCCGCAACCTGGGCCTGGACCTCATGCGGGCCACCGAGGCCGCCGCCTTGGCCTCGGCCCGCTTCGTGGGCCGGGGGGACAAGGAAGGGGGGGACCGGGCGGCGGTGGAGGCCATGCGCCTCCTCCTGAACAGCCTGGATTTCCGCGGCCGGGTGGTCATCGGCGAGGGGGAGAAGGACCAGGCCCCCATGCTCTACAACGGGGAGGTCTTAGGCCAAGGGGACGGCCCCCTTTGGGACCTGGCCGTGGACCCCGTGGAGGGGACGCGGCTTCTCGCCCTGGGGCGCTACGGGGCCATCAGCGTCATCGCCGCCGCCCCCGAGGGCGCCCTCTTCAACCCCGGCCCCGGCTTCTACGCCGCCAAGCTGGTGGTGGGCCCGGAGGCCCGGGAGGCCGTGGACCTCAGGGCCTCGGTGGCCGAGAACCTCAAGGAGGTCGCCCGGGCCCTCAAGAAAGAGGTGCGGGAGCTTACGGTCTTCGTCCTGGACAAGCCCCGGCACGCCCGGCTCATAGAGGAGATCCGCCTGGCGGGGGCCCGCATCAGCCTGCAGACCGACGGGGACGTGGCCGGGGCCTTGGCCGCCGTGTTGCCGGACACGGGCATAGACGTCCTCATGGGCACCGGGGGCACCCCGGAGGGGGTGATCGCCGCCGTGGCGGTCAAGGCCCTGGGAGGCGGCATGCAGATGCGCCTGGACCCCCAGAGCGAGGAGGAGCGCTGGAACCTGGTCCATGCGGGATACGATCTGGAAAAGATTTATACCCTGGAGGAGCTCTGCCAGGCCGAGGACACCCACTTCGCCGCCACCGGCATCACCGATGGGCCCTTCCTCAAAGGGGTGCGCTACGGGGAAAGGCAGGCCTGGACGGAGAGCCTGGTCATCCGCGGGGCCACCCGCACCCTTCGCAAGGTGGAGGCCTGGCATCGGCTTGAGAAGCTTCGGGGCATCAGCCCCGTGGCCTACTGAGGAGGTGTGAGTATGGCAACCCAGTACGCAGGAAAAGGCAGGTACAGCAAGGCGGGGGTCTTGGAGTACAAGGAGATGGGCTACTACGATCCCGATTACGAACCCAAGGACACCGACACCATCGCCCTTTTCCGCATCACCCCCCAGCCCGGGGTGGAGCCCGAGGAGGCGGCGGCGGCGGTGGCCGGGGAGTCTTCCACCGCCACCTGGACCGTGGTCTGGACGGACCGCCTCACCTACCTGGACCGCTACCGGGCCAAGGCCTTCCGGGTGGAGCCGGTGCCGGGGAACCCCGAGCAGTACTTCGCCTGGATTGCCTACGACCTCGCTCTCTTTGAAGAGGCTCCATCGCCAACATGACCTCCAGCATCATCGGCAACGTCTTCGGCTTCAAGCTTTGAGGGCCTTGCGCCTGGAGGACTTGCGGATCCCCGTGGCCTACCTCAAGACCTTCAAGGGGGCTCCCCACGGCATCCCCGTGGAGCGGGACATGCTGAACAAGTACGGCCGCCCCCTCTTGGGGGCCACGGTGAAGCCCAAGCTGGGGCTTTCTGGCCGGAACTACGGGCGGGTGGTCTACGAGCCTTGGCGGGAGGGTTGGACTTCACCAAGGACGACGAGAACATCAACTCCCAGCCTTCATGCGCTGGCGGGACCGCTTCCTCTACGCCCAGGAGGCGGTGATGAAGGCCGAGGAGGCCACGGGGGAGCGCAAGGGCCACTACATGAACGTCACCGCCGCACCATGGAGGACGTGTACGAGCGGCTGGAATTCGCCAAGGAGATCGGCTCCATCATCGTCATGGTGGACCTCACCATGGGCTACACCGCCTTGCAGTCCGTGTCCAACTGGTGCCACAAAAACGGCATGATCCTCCACCTCCACCGCGCCAGCCACGCCACCTTCACCCGGCAGAAGAACCACGGCATCAACTTCCGGGTGCTGGCCAAGTGGATGCGCATGCTGGGGGTGGACCACATCCACGCCGGCACCGCCGTGGGCAAGCTGGAGGGGGACCCCAACCTGGTGCGGGGCTACTACGACATCCTGCGGGAGCAGTACGTGAAGGCGGACCCGGTGAAGGGCATCTACTTTGACCAGGACTGGGCCTACCTGCCGGCGGTGATGCCCGTGGCCTCCGGGGGGATCCACGCCGGGCAGATGCACCTGCTCCTTTCCCTCTTCGGGGACGACGTGGTGTTGCAGTTCGGGGGCGGCACCATCGGCCACCCCATGGGCATCCAGGCGGGGGCCACCGCCAACCGGGTAGCCCTCGAGGCCATGGTCAAGGCCAGGAACGAGGGCCGGGACATCCTGGCCGAGGGGCCGGAGATTCTGAAGAAGGCGGCCCAGCACTCCCCCGCCCTGGCCGCCGCTTTGGAGACCTGGGGGAGCGTCACCTTTGACTTCGCCTCCACCGACACCCCCGATGTCCTGCCCACCCCGAGCTAAAGGAGGTAAGCCATGAGGATCACCCAAGGGACCTTTTCCTACCTGCCGGACCTCACCGACGAGGAGATTGAGGCCCAGATCCGCTACATCATCCAGAACGGCTGGGCGGTTTCCATTGAGTACACCGACAACCCCAGCCCCTACAACGTCTACTGGCACATGTGGGGCCTGCCCATGTTTGACCTGGAGGACCCCGCCCCGGCCATGTACGAGTTCCGGAAGTGCCGGGAAGCCTTTCCCAACCACTACATCAAGGTGAACGGCTACGACCCTTCCCCCATGTGGCAGGCCCAGCGGGTTTCCTTCATCGCCCACAGGCCCAAGGAGGAGCCCGGCTTCCGCCTCCACCGCACCCTCTACAGCGACGGGAGGCGGCTTAAGTACACCCTCGAGGCCTACGCCACCCAGAGGCCGGCGGGGGAGCGGTACCGGGAGGAGTAGGGAGGGGGCCGGGGTTACCCGGCCTCCCCGGGAGGAACGCCATGGAAGACGCCCATCAAGGCCTGGCGGTGGTGAAAAGCCCCGAGATAGAGGCCGTCCTGGAGCAGCTGGACCGGGAGCTGGTGGGCCTTAAGCCCGTTAAGCGGCGCATCCGGGAGATCGCCGCCTACCTCTCCGTGGACCGCCTGCGCCGGGAGCTGGGGCTTACCGCCGACCGGCCCACCCTGCACATGGCCTTCGTGGGCCCCCCGGGCACCGGGAAGACCACCGTGGCCCTGCGCATGGCCACCATCCTCCACAAGCTGGGCTATATCCGCCGGGACCACCTGGTGGTGGCCAGCCGCGACGACCTGGTGGGCCAGTACATCGGCCACACCGCCCCCAAGACCAAGGAGGTGCTGAAGCGGGCCATGGGGGGGGTTCTCTTCATTGACGAGGCCTACAGCCTCTACCGGGCGGAGAACGAGCGGGACTACGGCCAGGAAACCCTGGAGATCCTCCTCCAGGTCATGGAGAACCAGCGGGAGGACCTGGTGGTGATCCTGGCGGGTTACAAGGACCGCATGGAGGAGTTCTTCGCCTTAAACCCCGGCATGCGCTCCCGCATCGCCCACCACATAGAGTTCCCCCCCTACGCCTTGGAGGAGCTTTTCCTCATCGGTAGGATGATGCTGGAGCGCCAGGGTACCGCTTCAGCCCGGAGGCGGAGGAGGCTTCAGGGAGTATTTGGAGAGGCGGATGCGCCTGCCCAACTTCGCCTACGCCCGGAGCGTCCGCAACGCCCTGGACCGCTTCAAGCTCCGCCAGGCCTACCGCCTTTACCAGAAGGCGGGGCCCGTGACCCCCGAGGAGCTCATGAGGATAGAAGCGGAGGATATCTACCAAAGTTCGGTCTTCCAGGGAAAGGAGGAGGAGCATGCCCCATAGACCCTTCATGTTGGGCATCGCCGGCGACTCGGGGGCGGGGAAGACCACCCTCTCCTCGGGGATCGCCCGCCTTTTGGGGGTGGAGCGGACCACGGGGATCTGCGTGGACGACTACCACAAGTACGACCGGAAGCAGCGCAAGGAGCTGGGCATCACCCCCTTGAACCCCGAGTGCAACTACATGGACATCATGGAGCAGCACGTGCGGCTTCTGGCCGAGGGGGAGCCCATCTTGAAGCCCGTGTACAACCACTCCACCGGCACCTTTGACCCTCCCGTCTACGTGCCGGCTCCCAGGGCGGTGGAGGAGGGGGGGAGGCTCATCCCCCGGGTGGTCATCCTGGAGGGGCTTCTCACCCTCTACTCCCCGGCTGCGGGGGCGCTACCACCTCACCGTCTACCTGGACCCCGAGGAGGAGCTGAGGCGGGAGTGGAAGGTGAAGCGGGATGTGGCCAAGCGGGGCTACACCCCGGAGGAGGTCCTGGCCGATATAGAGCGGCGCATGCCCGATTCCAAGGCCTTCATCTGGCCGCAGAAGGAGCATGCGGACATCGTGGTGCGCTTCTACCGCCCCTTGGGCTACGAGCCGGAAAACCCCAGCACCCTGAACGTGCGCATCACCCTCAAACACACCCTGCCCCGTCTGGACCTCTCCGAGGTCCTCCACTCGGCCTACGAGGACGAGGCCCTGATCCGCCTGGAGACCCGCCGGGAGGCCGACATCCTGGACATCACCGGCAACGTCACCCCGGAGCAGGCCCAGACCTTTGAGCGCATCATCTGGGAGCATCTGGGCCCCCACGCGGAGCACTTTGACCCCAGCCTGGTGGGCACCTTCTGGGACAAGGCGGGGCAGAGCTACCCCCTGGCCCTGACCCAGCTCATCATCGCCTACTACCTGGTTAAGATGCGGGAGCTGGCCATTGAGCGGGGGCACCTGCGGGTGGCCTAGGGGGAGAAGATGCTGAAGTTCGCGCCCTCCATCCTCACGGCGGACCTTGCGCGGCTCAAGGAGGCCATAGAGGAGGCCCAGGCGGCGGGGGTGGACTGGATCCACCTGGACGTGATGGATGGAGTTTTCGTTCCCAACCTCACCTTCGGGCCCATCTTAGTGGAGGCGGTTAGGCGGGTTACCTCCTTGCCCCTGGACGTTCACCTCATGATCGTGCAGCCGGAGCGCTACCTCGAGGACTTCGCCCAGGCGGGGGCGGACCACATCACCGTTCACTTTGAGGCCACCTACCACCCCCACCGGGCGGTGCAGAAGGTCAAGGAGCTGGGCAAAAAGGCGGGGCTCGCCGTCAACCCGGCCACGCCCCTGGAGGCCTTTGAGCCCCTCCTGCCGAGCTGGACCTGGCCCTTCTCATGAGCGTGAACCCGGGGTTCGGAGGGCAGCGGTACATCCCCACCGCCACCGCCAGGCTCAGGCGCCTCAAGGAGATGCGGGACCGCCTGAACCCGGGATGCCTCATAGAGGTGGATGGGGGCGTGAACCGGGAGACCGTGGCCGAGGTGTACCGGGCGGGGGCCGACGTGGCCGTGGCGGGAAGCGCCCTTTTTAACGGACGCCCGGTGGCGGAAAACCTAAAAGCCTCAAGGAGGTGGTGTATGCCCTTGGCGGTCGGTAAAGAGGTCTTGGACAAGGCGAGGCGGGAAGGCTACGCGGTGCCCAGCTTCAACACCAACAACCTGGAGATCACCCAGGCCATCCTCGAGGTGGCCGAGGAGCTTAAGGCCCCCGTGTTCATCCAGGTTTCCGACGGGGCCCGGAAGTACGCCGGGATGGAGAACCTGGCCAACCTGGTGAAGGACATGGCCAGCCGGGTCCGGGTGCCGGTGGTCCTCCACCTGGACCACGGGGCGGACTTTGCCATGGTGATGCAGGCCCTCAGGGCGGGCTTCACCAGCGTGATGATCGACGCCAGCCACCATCCCTTTGCGGAGAACGTGCGGGAAACCAAAAAGGTGGTGGAGGCCGCCCACGCCGTGGGGGTGAGCGTGGAGGCCGAGCTCGGCCGCCTCCAAGGCATTGAGGACAACATCCAGGTCTCCGAGGCCGAGCTTTCCTCACCGACCCCGAGGAGGCGGAGCGCTTCGTGGCGGAGACGGGGATAGACTACCTGGCCATCGCCATCGGCACCAGCCACGGGGCCTACAAGGGTAAGGGGCGGCCCTACATTGACCACAAGCGCCTGCAGGAGATCAGCAAGCGGGTCTCCCTGCCTTGGTCCTCCACGGGGCCAGCGGGGTGCCCACCTGGCTTAAGGAAAAGCTTCTGGCCACGGGGGCCGAGCTCAAGGAGGCCACGGGCATCCACGACGAGGACATCCGCAAGGCCATCCCCAACGGCATCGCCAAGATCAACATCGATACCGACCTGCGCCTGGCCATGACCCTGGGCATCCGCGAGGTGGTGACGCAAAACCCCAAGGAGTTTGACCCCAGGAAGATCCTCGGCAAGGGCCGGGAGTACCTGAAGCAGGTGATCCGGGAAAAGTTCACCCTCATGGGCACCGTGGGCCGGGCCTGATACCACCCCATGCTGGCCCAAGCCAGCATGGGGGCCCCGGGGGAAAGGCGAAGGAAACCGGAAGCAGTGGCCCCCGGGGTATGCTTAGCCCCGTGCTTAGGGTGGTGGTCAAGCCGGGAAAGGAGCGCAAGGTCCGGAACTTTTACCCCAACCTCTACCGGGATGAGCTAGAGGAGGCTCCGGAGGAGGCCGGGGTGGCCGAGGCCCTGTCTGCGGACGGGGACTTCCTGGCGGTGGGCTACTTTGACCCCCGTTCGGGTGCCTTTCCGCGCCTACCGCTTTGACCGGGGGCCTTGAACCGGGCCTTTTTCCGGGACCGCTTCGCCCGCGCCCTGAGGAAGCGGGCAGGCCTGGGAAGCGCCTACCGCCTGGTCCACGGGGAGGCGGACGGGCTTCCCGGGCTGGTGGTGGACCGCTTCGGGGAGGTCTTGGTCCTCCAGGTGCGCACCCGGGGGATGGAGGCCCTTAGGGAGGTCTGGCTCCCCGCCCTGGTGGAGGCCGTGGCCCCCGGGGGGTCTATGAGCGGAGCGACCTCGAGGCCAGGCGGCAGGAGGGCCTTCCCGAGCGGGTGGGGGTGCTCCACGGGGAGGTGCCCCAGGTCTTGGAGGTGGAGGAGGACGGCCTTCTCTTTCCCATTCCCCTCGCCCTCGCCCAGAAGACGGGCTTCTACCTGGACCAGCGGGAGAACCGCCGCCTCCTGGAGGCCATGGTGCGGCCTGGGGAAAGGGTCTTGGATGTGTATAGCTACGTGGGGGGCTTCGCCCTAAGGGCGGCCCGCAAGGGGGCGTATGCCCTGGCCGTGGACAAGGACCTCGAGGCCCTGGCCGTCCTGGACCGGGCGGCCATGGGGGCGGGGCTTCGGGTGGACATCCGCCACGGGGAGGCCTTGGCGGTGCTAAAGGCCCTGGAGGGCTCCTTCCACCACGTGCTCCTGGATCCCCCCACCCTGGTGAAGCGCCCCGAGGAGCTTCCCGCCATGAAGCGCCACCTGGTGGACCTGGTGCGGGAGGCCCTGAGGCTTCTCGCCCCTGAGGGCTACCTTTGGCTTTCCAGCTGCAGCTACTACCTGAAGGCCGAGGACCTCCTGGAGGTGGCCCGGCGGGCCGCCGCCGACCGGGGGATGCGCCTTCGGGTCCACGCCCTCACCCACCAGCCCAAGGACCACCCCTGGAGCCTCCACGTCCCGGAAAGCCTGTACCTCAAGACCCTCATCCTTCAGGAGGACGCCCTCTGAACCTCCTGGGGGCGAAGCCGGGACAAAGGAATCTTGGACCGGGAGGCTTTCCCTGTATGATGGGGGGGAGGCACCCCTGGGGTGCGGAAAAGGAGGAAGTATGGAAGTGGCACGGGGTTTGGAGGGCGTTCTCTTCACGGAAAGCCGTATGTGCTTCATTGACGGGGAGGCGGGCAGGCTCTACTACTACGGCATCCCCATCCAGGAGCTGGCGGAGAGGAGCACCTTTGAGGAAACCACCTTCCTCCTCCTCCACGGGAGACTCCCGGGGCGAGAGGAGCTTGCGGCCTTCAAAAGAGACCTGGCGCGCCGACGGGCCCTGCCGGACCACCTTCTGGCCTCCTTCCGTCGCTATCCCACCTCGGCCCACCCCATGAGCTTCTTGCGCACCGCCGTTTCCGAGCTGGGCATGCTGGACCCCACCGAGGGGGATATCTCCCGGGAGGCCCTCTACCAGAAGGGCCTGGACCTCATCGCCAGGTTCGCCACCATCGTGGCCGCCAACAAGCGGCTTAGGGAGGGTAAGGAGCCCCTCCCCCCTAGGGAGGACCTCTCCCACGCCGCCAACTTCCTCTACATGGCCAACGGGGTGGAGCCTTCTCCCGAGCAGGAGCGCCTCATGGACGCCGCCCTCATCCTCCACGCCGAGCACGGCTTCAACGCCAGCACCTTCACCGCCATCGCCGCCTTCTCCACGGAGACCGACCTCTACTCGGCCATCACCGCTGCCGTGGCCTCCTTGAAGGGCCCCCGCCACGGGGGGGCCAACGAGGCGGTGATGAAGATGATCCAGGAGATCGGCACCCCCGAGCGGGCCCGGGAGTGGGTGCGGGAGAAGCTTGCCAAGAAGGAGCGCATCATGGGCATGGGCCACCGGGTCTACAAGGCCTTTGACCCGAGGGCCGGGGTGCTGGAGCGCCTGGCCCGGGTGGTGGCCGAAACCCACGGCCACTCCACCGAGTACCAGATCCTGAAGCTGGTGGAGGAGGAGGCGGGCAAGGTCCTGAACCCCCGGGGCATCTACCCCAACGTGGACTTCTACTCCGGGGTGGTCTACTCCGACCTGGGCTTCGGCCTGGAGTTCTTCACCCCCATCTTCGCCGTGGCCCGCATCTCCGGCTGGGTGGGGCACATCCTGGAGTACAAGGAGCTGGATAACCGCCTCCTCCGCCCCGACGCCAAGTACATCGGGGAGCTGGACCTGCCCTACGTGCCCCTCGAGGCCCGCTAGGTCCTTTTTCAACCTCGGGCCCCAGGAGGAAAGCCCCCGTCCCGGCCAGGTGGCGCTATAGCCGCAGAAGGCCTCGTAGTCTATAAGCTCCTTCTGGGTGGGGTTATCCCCGCACACCGGGCAGGAGGGGTTGCGGCGGGTCCGGAGCTTGCGGAAGTTCCCCTCCAGGCATCGTAGAGGAGGAGGTGCCCGGCGAGGGGCTTCCCCAGGCCGAGGAGGACCTTAAGGGCCTCGGCGGCCATGAGGCTCCCCACCACCCCCGGCAAGACCCCGAACACCCCGGCCTCGGCGCAGGAAGGGACGGACCGGGGGGCGGGGGTTTGGGGAAGAGGCAGCGGTAGCAGGGCCCCATCTCCCTTCCTCCGTGGGGTGGTGGAAGACCGCAACCTGCCCGTCAAACTGGTAGATGGCCCCGAAGACCAGGGGCTTGTTCAGGAACACCGCGGCATCGTTTACCAGGTAGCGGGTGGGGAAGTTGTCCGAGGCGTCCACGATGAGGTCGTAGGGCCCCAGGATCCCCAGGGCGTTTTCCGAGGTGAGGCGGACCGGGTAAGCCTCCACCTGCACCAAGGGGTTTAAGGAAAGGAGGCGCTCCTTGGCGGCCAGGGCCTTGGGCTTGCCCACGTCCTCCGTGGCGTAGAGCACCTGGCGGTGGAGGTTGGAAAGCTCCACCCGGTCCATCTCCACGATGCCCACCCGCCCCACCCCGGCGGCCACCAGGTACTGGAGGACGGGCACCCCCAGGCCTCCCGCTCCCACCACCACCACGGAGGACCTTTTGAGCCTCTCCTGCCCCTCGGGGCCCACCTGGGGCAGGATCATCTGCCGGTGGTAGCGGTCCAGCTCCTCCTTGGTCCACATCCTAAGCCTCCCGGGTGCCGAAGCCGGGGGGGAGGAAGTCAGGGTAGTCGGGGTTGCCCTTGCGGTCCGGAATCTGGGGGACGAGGTCCGAGGGGTGCGGCTCCCCCTTGCGGCAGTAGGGGCAGTCGTGGCGCACCTTGTAGCGCACGGGCCTTGCGGGGATGCCCAAGGCGATGGCGTGGGGCGGGACGTCCCGGGTGACGATGGCCCCCGTGCCCACCATGGCGTCGTCCCCGATGCGCACCCCGGCCAGAACCGTGGCGTGGTAGGTGATGCGCACCCCGCTACCGATGACCGTCTCCTTCAGGGTCACGTCGGGGGAGGCCAGGACGTGGTGGGTGTGGCTGTAGACGTTGACGTAGTCGGAAAGGGAGGTGCGGTCCCCGATCTTGATGCCGCCGATGTCGTCCAGGAGGACGTAACGGTGCACCACCACATCGTCGCCCAGCTCCAGGTTGTAGCCCACGGAGAACTCCACGTTCTGGAAGAACTTGGGGTTTTTCCCCACCCGCTTGAAGATGAAGGGGGCGAGGGCCCTTCTTATGGCCACCCCCGAGTGCACCGACTGGCCTAAGGGCGTGAAGTCCAGCACCTTCCAGAACCAGAGGAGGGGCTTCACCCGCCGGAACTTCTCCAGGTCGGTGGCGGCGTAGTACTCCGCCTCAAAGGTGATCCCCTCGGGGTCCAGGGCCAGGGCCGCGAGGGGGTTTGCCTCCAGGAGCTCCTCGTAGGGCCTGGCGTAGAGGAGGCGGGCGAGCTCCTCCCGCACCAGGCGTTCCGGTCCACGCCGGGGTCGGAAAGCCTCTCGGTGAGGCTTCCCAAATAGCGGTCCAAGGCCTTCTGGTGCAGGGGGGCGATTTCGCGGGGGAGTAGCCAGGGCATAAGGCTATGGTAACGGAGGAGCCGCCGGAAAAAGGTGGGTCCTCACTCCACCCGGGAGCGGTAGCCGAGTTCCCGGAGGGCCTCGGGGTCCTTGCGCCACTCGGGGTAGACCTTGACCTCGAGGTCCAGGTAGACCTTGCGGCCCAGGAAAACCTCCAGCTGCTTCCTCGCCGCCTGGCCGATCTCCTTGAGCTTCCTTCCCCCTTCCCCGATGACGATGCCCTTCTGGGAGGGGCGCTCCACGTAGATCACCACCTTGAGGTAGAGCACCCCGTTCTCCCTTTCCGCCACCTCCTCCACCTTGGTGGCGATGGCGTAGGGCACCTCGTGCCAGAGGCGCTTCATGGCCTCTTCCCGGACGATCTCCGCCACCCACTCCCCAAAGGTCTGGTCGCCCTTGGCGTGGTCCTCGGGGTAGTAGAAGGGGCTCCGGGAGAAGGGCCAGAAGCTCGGCCTTGAGCCCGGCCACCTGCCTCTCGTCCAGGGCGGAAAGCTTCCGGGGCAGGGCCTCGGGCAGGAGGGCGTGGTAGGCCTTTAGGGCCTCCTCCGGGTACTTGGCCTCGTCCAGCTTGTTCCCCACGAGGAGGATGGGCACCCGGCCCACCAGGGGCCTCAGGGCCTTGGCCACCAGCTCGTCCTCCGGCGTGGGGGGGTGGCGCAGGTCCACCACCCAGACCACGGCGTTCACCTCGGCGAGGGCTTCGTAGACCTCCCGGTCCATAAACTCCCCCAGGGCGTCCATGGGCTTGTGGAGGCCGGGGGTGTCCACGAAGACGATCTGGCGGTTCCCCTCGGTGAGGATGCCCCGGAGGCGCTTGCGGGTGGTCTGAGGCCTGGGGCTTATGGGGGCCACCTTGATCCCCAGGAGGTTGTTGAGCAGGGTGGACTTGCCCACGTTGGGCTTGCCCACGATGACCACGAAGCCGGAATGGGTCTTCTCTTCCATGCGTCTAGGTGATCCCGGCCCTCTGGATTTGCCCCTTGGGGCAGGGGCCGGACCTTCCAGGCCTTTCAGTATACTGCACGGCGTGGACCCCTTGGCCTTAGCTTCCTGCCGGGCATTGGCCCGAAGCGGCTCTTGGAAGTCCTCGAGGCGGAAGACCCCACGGGCCTCCTCAAGGAACGCTTCCCCGAGGCTTGGCGGCGCTTGGGCGAGGCCGAGGGGCGGGCGGAGGCGGAAAGGCGCCTGGCCGAGGCCTTGGGCGTGCGCATCCTGGGCCTTTGGGAGGGGGATTTCCCCCAAGGCTGAAGGTGCTTCCCCAGCCCCCCACCCACCTTTACCTGAGAGGAGAGCTTCCCCCGGAGGAGCGGGCGGTGGCCGTGGTGGGGACGCCGGGCCTCCCCTTGGCCTGGCCTTC
>BBBL01000008.1 GCA_001311545.1 Thermus kawarayensis JCM 12314
CTGGCCTGGAACCCGAGCCTTTCGGGGGCCAAGGTGGAGGACACCTTCCTCCTCACGGAGGGGGGCCTCCTGAACCTCACGGAGGACCCCTTCTGGCCTGTGGTGGAGGTGGGGGGGGAGGAGGCGGCCAGATCTTTGGAGGGGAAAATGGTGAGGCTAGGTCTAGTGGGCGCAGGTTGGTGGGCAGGTGAGGTACACGCCCCGGCTTTCCACGGAGCGGGAGCGCGGATCCAAGGGGTGTACGCCCAAGGGAGCCCCCGGGCCAAGGCTGGCCGAGGCTTACGGGGGAAGGTGTACGAGGCTTACGAAGCTCTCTTAGAAGAAGTGGACGCCGTGGCCATCTCTGCGCCCGATACCGCCCATGTGCCTTTAGCCCTCGAGGCAGTCCGCCGGGGGAAACACATCTTCCTGGAAAAACCCGTGGCGGTGAACCTCGGGGAAGCCCTTGCCTTGCAGAAAGAGGTGGAGATGAGGGGGTGGTGGCCATGACCGCCCTCACCGCCCGGGCCGACTGGGGAGCGGAAACCGCCTTCCGCTACCGGGACCGCCTTGGGGAAGTGGTGGCCTTCCGAGGTGCCTTCCTCGCCGACTATCTGGCGGACCCCAAAGCCCCCATTCCTTGGCGGGCGAGGCTTGCCGGCGGGGGCCGGCCGGGAGTGGTGGGTGACCTCGGGGCCCACCTCTTTGACCTCGCCGCCTGGTTTTTGGACCAGCCCCTGAAGGCCGTCTTCGCGCGGACAGCGATCCTTTTCCCCGGAAGGGAGAACCCGGACTGGGCGGGGGTTCTCGCCCAAGCAGGCCGGGCCCAGGGCACCTTGGAGCTATCCCGCGTCCATCCCGTGCGTCGTCAGGCGCTCTTCCTGGAACTCGAGGGAGAGCGAGGGGCCTTGAAAGTGGTTCCGGCCCTGGCGGGAAGGGCGGGGGAAACCCAGATCCTTTGGTCAGAGCGCCCCGGGGTCTGGGAACCCCTTCCCCTAGACCCAGGCCTCCTGAGGGGCCGGGACCCAGGGAGCCCTGGGGCCTTTTCCACTTCCGCGAGCTCGCGCGGCGCTTCCTTGGGGCCGTGGAGCAGGGGGAGAAGCCCACGCCTTCCTCCGGGAGGGGATCCTGGCCCAAGCGGTGATCCAGGCGGTGGTGGAAAGCGCTGAAGAAGGGACGGAAAAGGAGGTGGAACGTGTTTGAGGGCAAGGTGGCGGTGATCACGGGGGCGAGTCGAGGGATCGGCCGGGCCATCGCCCTAGCCTGGCAAGGCGGGGAGCGGACCTGGTGCTTGCAGCCCGGGACCAAGAGCACCTTTTGGCTGGGGCCCGGGAGGTGGAGGGCCTGGGCCGGAGGGCCCTTGTGGTGGCCGGGGACCTACGCCGTGAGGAAGCGGTGGAAAACCTCCGCCAGGCAACCTTAAGGACCTTCGGTACGGTGGACATCGTAGTGAACAACGCCGGAGTGGGGAAGTACGGACCTCTTCTGGACTTCACTCCGGCAGACTACGACTGGATCATGGACACCAACATGCGGGCGAGCTTCCTGGTCACCCGGGCCTTCCTGCCCACGCTTTTGGAGAAAGGGTCAGGGGATCTGGTCTTCGTAGCCTCCGTGGCAGGCTCAAGGGGCTTCCCCAAGAAGCGGTTTACTGCGCCAGCAAGTTCGCCCAGGTGGGGTTTGCCCAGGCCTTGGACCACGAGCTTCGGGAAAAGGGGATCCGGGTGAGCGTGGTGGCCCCCGGGGGGGTGAAAACCGAGTTCGCCTTGGGCACCGGGAGGGTTCCGGGAGACCCCCGCCTGGAGCACTTCCTCAAGCCCGAGGAGGTGGCGGAAGCTGTAGTCTTCGCCCTAGCCCAGCCTCCCCACGCCCGGGTCTTCCTGATAGGCATGCGCCCCATGGCGGAGCCCCTCTAGGCCCCAGGTCCTTTCCGGGCACCGGGCAGTACCGGCTGTTTTGGGTTCTCGGCACCCAGTCGGGATAAGCCCGCCCACCTCCGAGAGGGGGTGTTCCGGCGCTTCCAAGCCAGGGGCCTGTAGCCTTTTACCATAGGGTCATGGACCCGATCCTTGCCCTCGCGGAGAGTCGGCTCCTGCCCCTCCTCACGGTCCGGGGCGGGGAGAATCTCCAGGGCCTCGCCCGGGCGCTTTGGGAGGAGGGGGTGCGGTGCCTGGAGGTCACCCTGCGCACGGAGGCGGGGGTTACCGCCCTAAGGGCCCTAAGGGAAAGCGGCCTCCTCCTGGGAGCAGGCACGGTGCGGAGCAGAGCCCAGGCGGAGGCCGCCCTGGAGGCCGGGGCCCGGTTTCTCGTCTCCCCCGGGCTGAAGGAGGAGGTGGCCCGTCTGGCGCGGGAGAGGGGTGTCCTCTACCTCCCGGGCGTTCTCACCCCCATGGAGGTGGAGCATGCTCTGGACCTGGGCCTTTCGGCCTCAAGTTCTTCCCCTCGGGGGCCTTCCACGGGGAGAGGGTGCTCAGGGCCTACGCCGAGGTCTTCCCCGAGGTGCGCTTCGTGCCCACGGGGGGGATCGCCCAAGGCGACCTCGAGGCCTACGCCCGGCTCCCCAACCTTTTGGCGGTCGGGGGAAGCTGGCTCGTCCAAGGAAGCCTGGAGGAGGTGCGGGCCAAGGTAAGGGCAGCCCGGGCCCTCCTTAAGCCCCAAGCTCCTGGCTGATCCTTTGGGCTACCTTCTTGACCTGTTCGGCCACCTCGGGGATCCGCGCCTCGTCCAGGTAAAGGGCAGCCGTGGACACGCTCACCGCCGCCACGGGCTCGCCGCGACCGTTGAGGATGGGTGCAGCCACACACCGTACCCCGGGCTCGTTCTCCTCGAGGTCCAGGGCGTAACCCCGAGCCCTTGTGGAGAGGAGCTCCTCCCGGAAGCGGGCATAGTCGGCGATGCTCCTCGAGGTCCGGGCGAGGCCCGGGTGGAAGGCCTCACGCCACCTTTCCTCGGGCAGAAAGGCTAAAAGGGCTTTTCCCAAGGCCGTGGTCTGGGCGGGAAAGCGGCTTCCGATCTGGCTGGCGAGGACGAGTTCCCGCTTGCCGGGAACCTTGTCCACGTAAACCACTTCCTTGCCGTCCAGGACGGCCAGGTGTACGGTCTCCAGGGTGGCATCCCGCAGGGCCTCGAGGTGGGGACGGGCGAGGCTGGCAGGTGCAGGCTTCCGTAGGCCTTGAACCCCAGGCGGATGAGCTTAGGCCCCAGGAAGTAGCCCTTCCTGGGCTCGTGCCGCAGGTAACCCTGCCGCACCAAGGCGGAAAGAATACGGTGGGCTGTGCTCCGGCTTAAGCCAAGGCCTGGGCCAGGCCCGGGAGGTCGTGGACGCCCTCGGCCACACGTTCCAAAAGCCAAAGTCCCCTGAGGAGGGTCTGGGCCCCGCCGGTCCCGGCAGCCTCCCGCCGCGCCCCTTCATGGCTCCCATTATATGGGATAAGGTCAGAGCTTGACAATATATGGGATCAAGGTGTATATAGTGGGACGAAAGGAAAGGTGGTGAAGATGAAACGGATAGCGGCGGTCTTGGTGGCGGTTCTGGGACTGGGACTGGCCCTGGCCCAGACCTACACCCTGCGCTTCAACCACGTTCTGGGCCCCAACCACCCCTACCACGCGGGCTTCCAAACCTGGGCGGAACGGGTGGCCCAAAGGACCGGCGGGGACCTCAGGATCCTGGTCTTCCACAGCTCGCAGCTTGGAATTGAAGAGGACATCATTGAACAGCTTCGCCAAGGCATCCCCCTGGGCCAGAACACCGATGGAGCCCGGCTTGGGAACTACGTGAGGGAACTCGGCGTCTTCAACGGGCCTTACTTCGTGGAGGACTACGCCGCGGTGGAAAGGCTCGCGAGCTTCCCGTGGTCCAAGGCTGGATTGAGCGCCTGGCCCAGCAGTACGGGATCCGCGTGGTCTGCTTCAACTGGGTCCAGGCTACCGCCACTTCATGACCAACAAGGCCGTGCGCCGCCCCGAGGACCTTAAGGGCCTTAGGATCCGCACCCCGCCCGCGCCCGTCTGGCAGGAGTCGGTGCGGGCCTTGGGGGCGACCCCGGTGGCCCTCCCCTTCGGGGAGATCTACTCCGCGCTCCAACAGCGGGCCATTGATGGGACCGAACTGGTCTACGCCAACATCCCTGACATGAGCCTGTGGGAGGTGCTGAGGTACGTCAACGAGACCAAGCACTTCCTCCTCATCAACTTCCAAGTGGTGGGGGAGGCCTGGTACCAGCGCCTGCCCGCCAACTACCGGCAGATCCTGCGGGAGGAGTGCGTGCGCGCCGGACGGGAAACCTCCATGCGGATTCAGCAGGAGGAAGCCCGGATTAAGCAGCTCGCTCAGCAACGGGGCATGACCATCGTGAGCGACGTGGACCTCGCCGCCTTCCGCAAAGCGGCGGAGACCGCCTATGAGCGGCTCGGCCTTAAGACGGTGCGGGATGCTCTCTACCAGGCCCTGAGGAAGTAGTCCTCTGGCCCCCCGCAGCCCGGGGGCTATTTCCGCTCATGAACGGACCAACGAACGCCCTCCAGCGCCTGGAAGAGTTTCTGGCCAAGACCTTTCTCCTCGCCTCCACCCTCATCGTCTTCGCCGGGGGGGTGGGGCGTTTTCTTGGGCATCCCCTGGACTGGTCCATAGACCTGGCCACCTTCACCTTCGCCTGGGCGGTGTTCCTGGGCGGGGACCTCGCCCTAAGGGAGAACCGGCACGTGGCCGTGGAGAACCTGCTTCACCTCCTGCCCCCGGGGGGGAGGCGGTGGGCTAGGGTGGGGGTCTGGCTCCTCGTCGCCCTCTTCCTGGCCCTCCTCTTGGTCTATAGCCTTCAGGCGGCTTACCAGACCCGCTTCCGGAGCTTCCAGGGGATCCCTGGCTTCAGCTACGCCTGGGTCACCTTGAGCGCGAGCGCGGGGAGCCTCCTCATGCTCCTCACCGCCTTGGGGAGGCTCCGCCAGGCCCTGAAGGGGTAGCCATGCTGCTGAGCTTCGCGGTGTTCCTCCTCCTCCTGCTTCTGGGGATGCCCGTGGTCTTCGCCATCGGGATCGGGGGCTCGTCTTCTTCCTCACCCAGCCCGGCCTCCAGCTCACCATGCCGGTGCAACTGGCCTTGGCGGAGACCCAGAACTTTTCCCTCCTGGCCATCCCCACCTTCATCCTGGCCAGCAACCTGATGAACGAGCTTGGGGTTACCCGGAGGCTCCTCCGCTTCGCCCACGTGGTGACGGGGTTCGTGCGGGGCGGGCTCGCTCAGGCGAGCGTCCTCCTGGGTTTCCTCATGGGGGGGGTTTCGGGGTCCGCCATCGCCGACGCACCATGCAGGCGAGGCTCCTGGGCCCGGAGATGGTGCGCCGGGGGTATGCCCGGGGGTTTATCGCTGCCCTGCAGGGGTTCTCGGGCTCCTCGCCGTGGCCATCCCCCCCAGCATCGGCCTCATCCTCTACGGGAGCATCGGCCAGGTGTCCATCGGCCAGCTCTTCGCGGGGGGGATCGGGTTAGGGGTGCTCTTGGCGGTGGCCTATATGTTCACCGTGGCCCTCCTAGCCCGGAGGCGGGGGTACCTTCCCGAGGCCCCCCCGCCCACGGCCAAGGAGGTTTGGGCGGCCCTCCGGGAAAGCTTCTTTGCCGTGCTTTTCCCCTTCCTGCTCCTTGCCGCCCTGCGCTTCGGGGTCTTCGTCCCCTCGGAGGTAGGGGCGGCGGCGGTGGTCTACGCCCTCTTGGTGGGGCTCATCTACCGGGAGCTTTCCCTTGAGGGAGTGAACCGGGCCCTGGCCCACTCGGTGCGGGACGTGGGCATAGTGGCCCTCCTCATCGCCATGGCCGCGGTTTTGGGCTACGGGATGAAGTGGGAGATGTTTCCCCAGCAGGTTTCGGCCTTTCTCCTGGAGACGGTGCAGAACCCCCAGGTGGCCCTCCTCCTCATCCTTCTGGCCCTCCTGGTCCTGGGCACCGTGCTGGACTCCACGGTGATGATCATCCTCCTCACCCCCATCCTGGTCCCCGCGGCTAAGGCCTTGGGGATTGACCTGGTCTACTTCGGCGTGCTCATGGTCATGACCTGCGCCGTGGGGCTCCTCACGCCCCCCGTGGGGCTTTCCATGTACTCGGTCTGCTCGGTGATGGGGTGCGGCATCGGGGAGTACGTGCGGGAGGGGTGGCCCTTGCTGGTTGCCACCCTTTTGGTCCTTCTTCTCGTGTACCTCTTCCCCGGGGTGGTGCTTTTCCTGCCCCGGTTGCTCTTTGGAGGTGGGGTGTGAAGCTCAAAGGGAAGAAAGCGCTGGTCATCGCGGCGGGCCAGGGGATCGGCCGGGCCATCGCCGAGGCCTTCCAGAAAGAGGGAGCGGAGGTCCTAGGGGCCACCCTCCACCCCGAGAAGCTTCAGGGGGTGGTGCCCGCGGTGCGCTTGGATGCCCGGGACAGGGAGGCGGTCTTCCGCCTCATCCAGAGCCTGGACCGCCTGGACATTTTGGTGAACGCCCAGGGGGTGGTGCCGGTGGGAGGCCTTCTCGAGGCCACGGACCAGGACTGGGAGGAGGCCTTCCTCCTGAACGCCAAGAGCGTGTTCTGGGCCATGCAGTCCGCCCTCCCCAAGATGGCCGCCCAGGGCGGGGGAAGCGTCATCAACATCGCTTCGGTGGCGGCCTTCAAGATGGTGCCCGGCCGCTTCGTCTACAGCGCCACCAAGGCCGCCTTGGTGGCCATGACCAAGGCCGCGGCCCTGGAGTTTGCGCCCAAGGGGGTACGGGTCAACGCCATCTGCCCGGGGACAGTGGACACCCCATCCTTAAGGGAGCGAGCGGGAAGTGAGGAAGGCCTAAAGGCCTTCGCCGAGAGGCAGCTTCTTGGGAGGCTCGGTCGGCCGGAGGAGATCGCCGCTTTGGCGGTCTACCTGGCCTCGGACGAGGGGGCCTTCGCCACGGGGAGCGCCTTCGTGGTGGACGGGGGGATGAGCCTGTGAGGTGGCGGGCGGACTTCCTCTCGGCCTGGGCGGAGGCCCTCTTGCGAAAGGCGGGAGCAGACGAACCCTCCGCCAAGGCGGTGGCCTGGGCCCTCGTGGAGGCGGACCTCAGGGGGGTGGGAAGCCACGGGCTCTTGCGCCTCCCCGTTTACCTGCGCCGCCTCGAGGCCGGTCTGGTGAACTCCAGGCCCACCCTTCCCGTGGAGGAGCGGGGCCCCGTGGCCCTCCTGGACGGGGAGCACGGCTTCGGACCCCGCGTGGCCCTAAAGGCCGTGGAGGCGGCCCAAAGCCTCGCAAGGAGGCACGGCCTCGGGGCCGTGGGGGTGCGGCGGAGCACCCACTTCGGCATGGCGGGCCTCTACGCGGAGAAGCTCGCCCAGGCAGGTTTCCTGGCCCTCGTCACCACCAACGCCGAGCCCGACGTGGTGCTTCGGGGGGCGGGAGAAGGCCTTGGGCACCAACCCTCTGGCTTTCGCCGCCCCGGCCCCTCAAGGGATCCTCGTGGCCGACCTGGCCACCTCGGAAAGCGCCATGGGCAAGGTCTTCCTAGCCCGGGAGAAGGGGGAGAGGATCCCCCAGCTGGGGGGTGGACCGGGAGGGGAACCCCACCGAGGACCCCGGCCGGATCTACGCCTTAAGACCCATGGGAGGGGCCAAAGGGTACGCTTTAGCCCTTATGGTGGAGGTTCTCTCCGGCGTCCTCACGGGGGCAGGGGTGGCCCACGGGATCGGGCGGATGTACGACGAGTGGGACCGGCCTCAGAACGTGGGCCACTTCTTCCTAGCCTTGGACCCTGGCCGCTTCGTGGGAAAAGAGGCCTTCCTGGAGCGGATGGGGGCCCTTTGGCAAGCCCTAAAGGCCACTCCCCCGGCGCGGGCACGAGGAGGTCTTCCTCCCCGGGGAGTTGGAGGTTAGGAGGCGGGAGCGGGCCCTGGCGGAAGGGGTGGCCCTTCCGGAGCGGGTGGTGGCGGAACTTAAGGCCTTGGGGGAGCGCTACGGCGTGCCTTGGAGGGACGATGCTTGAGGTGGTGACGGCGGGGGAGCCCCTGGTGGCCCTGGTGCCCCGGGAGCCCGGACACCTTCGGGGAAAGCGCCTTCTGGAGGTGTACGTGGGCGGGGCCGAGGTGAACGTGGCCGTGGCCCTGGCCCGGCTTGGGGTCAAGGTGGGCTTCGTGGGCCGGGTGGGGGAGGACGAGCTTGGGGCCATGGTGGCGGAAAGGCTCCGGGCCGAGGGGGTGGACCTCACCCACTTTCGCAGGGCGCCGGGGTTCACGGGGCTTTACCTGCGGGAGTACTTGCCTTTGGGACAGGGAAGGGCCTTCTACTACCGAAAGGGCTCGGCGGGAAGCGCCCTCGCCCCCGGGGCCTTTGATCCCGACTACCTGAAGGGGGCCCGCTTCCTGCACCTAAGCGGCATCACCCCGGCCCTTTCTCCTGAGCCCGGGCCTTCAGCCTTTGGGCCATGGAGGAGGCGAGGCGGCAAGGGGTGCGGGTGAGCCTGGACGTGAACTACCGTCAGACCCTATGGCCCCCCGAGGAGGCCCGGGGCTTCCTGGAGAGGGCCCTTCCCGGGGTGGACCTCCTCTTCTTGAGCGAGGAGGAGGCGGAGCTCCTCTTCGGCCGGGCGGAGGAGGCGTTGCGGGCGCTTTCCGCCCCCGAGGTGGTCCTGAAGCGGGGGGCCATGGGGGCCTGGGCCTTCGGTGGACGGGAGGCGGGTGGAGGGAAGCGCCTTCGTCGTGGAGGCGGTGGACCCCGTGGGCGCGGGGGACGCCTTCGCCGCCGGTTACCTGGCGGGGGCGGTGTGGGGGCTACCGGTGGAGGAGAGGCTTCGCCTCGCCAACCTCCTCGGGGCCTCGGTGGCGGCGTCCCGGGGAGACCACGAGGGGGCGCCTTACCGGGAGGACCTCGAGGTCCTCCTGAAGGCAACCCAGACCTTCATGCGCTAGGGGGAGAGGATGGAACGGAAAGCCCTGGTTACCGGTGGAAGCCGCGGCATCGGCCGGGCCATCGCCGAGGCTTGGTGGCCCGGGGCTACCGGGTGGCCATCGCCAGCAGGAACCCGGAGGAAGCGGCCCAGAGCCTCGGGGCCGTGCCGCTTCCCACCGACTTGGAGAAGGACGACCCCAAAGGCTCGTCAAGCGGGCCCTCGAGGCCCTAGGCGGCCTCCACGTCCTGGTCCACGCC
This sequence comes from Thermus kawarayensis JCM 12314, assembly GCA_001311545.1. The sequence goes on from BBBL01000008.1 coordinate 9,111, forward strand.
GCGGCGGTGAACGTGCGCAAGCCCGCCCTGGAGCTCTCCTACGAGGAGTGGCGCCGGGTGCTCTACCTGCACCTGGACGTGGCCTTTCTCCTGGCCCAGGCGGCGGCCCCCCACATGGCGGAGGCGGGCTGGGGACGGGTGCTCTTCACCGGCTCGGTGACCACCTTCACCGCCGGGGGGCCCGTGCCCATCCCCGCCTACACCACGGCCAAGACCGCCCTCCTGGGCCTCACCCGGGCCCTGGCCAAGGAGTGGGCCCGCCTGGGGATCCGGGTGAACCTCCTCTGCCCGGGCTACGTGGAGACGGAGTTCACCCTCCCCTTGCGGCAGAACCCCGAGCTCTACGAGCCCATCACCGCACGGATTCCCATGGGACGCTGGGCGAAGCCCGAGGAGATCGCCCGCGTGGCCGCGGTCCTCTGCGGGGACGAGGCGGAGTACCTCACGGGGCAGGCGGTGGCGGTGGACGGAGGGTTCTTGGCCTACTGATCCCCCTCCCTCGGAGAACCCCGGATGGCGCCCGGCTTGACGGGAAAGGGGCCGCGGGGTAAAGTGGGCTTACCGACCGGTCGGTGAGCTATGCTGACGACCACGAGAGACCGCATCCTGGAGGAGGCCGCCAGGCTCTTCACCGAGAAGGGCTACGAGGCCACCAGCGTCCAGGACATCGCCCAGGCCCTGGGCCTTTCCAAGGCCGCCCTCTACCACCACTTCGGGAGCAAGGAGGAGATCCTCTACGAGATCAGCCTCTTGGCCCTGAGGGGGCTGCTGGCGGCGGGGGAGGAGGCCCTCAAAGAAGAAGACCCCAAGGAGGCCCTCCGCCGCTTCATGGAGGCCCACGCCCGCTACTTTGAGGAAAACTACCCCTTCTTTGTCACTATGCTCCAGGGGATAAAAAGCCTGTCCCCGGAAAACCGCCTAAGTACCATCGCCCTCCGCGACCGGCACGAGGAAAACCTCCGGGCCATCCTCAGGCGGGGCGTGGAGGCCGGGGTCTTCCGGGAGGTGGACGTGGCCTTGGCGGGGCGGGCCATCCTCTCCATGCTCAACTGGATGATCCGCTGGTTCCGGCCAGAGGGGCCCATGCGGGCGGAGGAGGTGCCCGTGGGTACTACGACCTGATCCTGAGGGGGTTAGAGCGTGGAAATCCCTGAGCACAAGGAGATCCGGGAGCTTGCCCGGAGGTTCCTCTCCGAGCGGGGTGGGGAGCTTAGGGCCTACGAGGAGAAGGAAGCCTTCCCCTGGCCCCTGGTGGAGGGGATGGCGGGGCTTGGCTTCCTGGGGGTCTTCGTCCCCGAGGAGCTGGGCGGGGCGGGGCTAGACTTCTTCGCCTACCTCGCCCTCCTGGAGGAGATGGGGGGGTGGGCCTCCCTGCGCTCCATCCTTTCCGTACAGCAGAGCCTGGTCCTCACCCCCCTCCTCGCCTACGGCACCGAGGCCCAGAAGGCCCGCTACGTGCCCCGCCTCGCCCGGGGGGAGGTCCTGGGGGCCTTCGGCCTCACGGAACCGGAGGCCGGGTCGGACGCGGGAAGCCTCAAGACCCGGGCCTACCGCGATGGGGACTTCTACGTGCTGGAGGGGCAGAAGACCTTCATCTCCCACGCCAACGTGGCTCAGGTCTTCCTCGTCTTCGCCAAGACCGACCCCGAGAAGGGGGCCAAGGGGATCACCTGCTTCCTGGTGGAGCGGGAAGACGGGGTGAAGACGAGCCCCTTGAAGGGAAAGCTGGGCCTAAAGGCGGCGGACACGGGGATGGTCTTTCTGGACGGGGTCCGGGTGCCCAAGGACCGGGTCCTGGGGAAGGAGGGGGAGGGGTTTAAGATCGCCCTCTCCACCCTGGACACGGGGCGCATCTCCCTGGCGGCGGGGGCGGTGGGCTCATGCAACGCGCCTTGGACCTCTCCGTGGCCTATGCCCGGGAAAGGAAGCAGTTCGGCCGCCCCATCGCCCAGTTCCAGCTGGTGCAGGAGCACCTGGTCTCCATGAAGCTGGACCTGGAGGCCAGCCGGCTCCTCGCTTACCAGGCCGCCTGGAAGAAGGTGAGGGGGGAGCCCTACACCCTCGAGGCCAGCCTGGCCAAGCTCTTCGCCTCGGAAGCGGCCAACCGGGTGGCCTACCGGGCCATCCAGGTCCACGGGGGGTACGGGTTCTTTGAGGAGTACGAGGTGGCGAGGCTCTACCGGGACGCCCGCATCCTCACCCTCTACGAGGGGACGAGCGAGGTGCAGAAGCTCATCCTCGGGGCCCACCTGACGGGGATGCGGGGCTTTCAGTGAGGTGAGGGAAATGCCCATGTACTTTGAGGACTTCGAGGTCGGCCAGAGGTTCGTCACCCCGGGGCGGACGGTGACCGAGGCGGACGTGGTGAACTTCGCCGGGGTCTCCGGGGACTACAACCCCATCCACACCGACGCCGAGTTCGCCAAGAGCACCCCCTTCGGCCAGCGCATCGCCCACGGGCTTTTGGTCCTCGCCATGCTCACCGGCCTCAGGCAGCGCACCGGCCACCTAGAGGGCACGGTCATCGCCTGGCTGGAGATCCGGAACTACCGCTTCTTGAAGCCCGTCCTCATCGGCGACACCGTCCACGGGGAGACGGAGATCGTGGAGAAGCGGGAAACCTCCAAACCGGACCGGGGGGTTGTGGTCCAGAGGGTGCGGGTCCTGAACCAAAGGGGCGAGGTGGTGCAGGAGGGTGAGTTCGTCACCATGATCCGCAGGCGCCCCCAGGAGGAGGCTTGAGCCCCTTCGCCCGCTGGTTCCAGGCGCAGGTGGTAAGGAAGGGGGCGGGGGAGGCGGAGCTTCTTTTGGAGGTGCGGGAGGAGTTCCTCCAGGGGCAGGGGCTCGTCCACGGGGGATCCTGGCGGCCCTTCTGGACAGCGCCCTGGGCCAGGCGGTGGAGAGCCTGGGGGCGAAGGTGGTGACCGCCGAGCTTTCCGTAAGCTACCTGAGGCCCGTGCGGGAGGGGGTGCTCCTCGCCCGCGGTTGGGTGGTCCACCCAGGGCGCCACCTCCTCCACGCCGCCGGGGAGGCCCTCCTGGAGGGAAAGCGGGTGGCCTTCGCCAAGGGGGTCTTCTACCGGGTGGGGTAAGGGCTTATACTGAGTCCAAAGGCAAGGAGGTGCGCATGTTCCCGAGCACCATGATGGAGGAGGAACTCAACCTTTGGGACTTCCTGGAGCGGGCGGCGGAGCTTTTTGGCCGGAAGGAGGTGGTCTCCCGCCTCCACACCGGGGAGGTCCACCGCACCACCTACGCCGAGGTGTACCGCAGGGCCAAGAGGCTCATGGGGGGGCTTAGGGCCCTCGGGGTAGGGGAGGGGGACCGGGTGGCCACCCTGGGCTTCAACCACTTCCGCCACCTCGAGGCCTACTTCGCCGTCCCCGGCATGGGGGCGGTCCTCCACACCGCCAACCCCCGCCTCTCCCCCAAGGAGATCGCCTACATCCTGAACCACGCCGAGGACAAGGTCCTCCTCTTTGACCCCAACCTCCTCCCCCTGGTGGAGGCCATACGGGGCGAGCTCAAGACCGTGCGCCACTTCGTGGTCATGGACGAGAAGGCCCCCGAGGGCTACCTGGGCTACGAGGAGGTCCTGGGGGAGGAGGTGGACCCCGTGCGGGTGCCGGAGCGGGCCGCCTGCGGCATGGCCTACACCACCGGCACCACGGGCCTGCCCAAGGGAGTGGTCTACAGCCACCGGGCCCTGGTCCTCCACACCCTCTCCGCCAGCCTCGTTGACGGCACCGCCCTTTCCGAGAGGGACACCGTCCTCCCCGTGGTCCCCATGTTCCACGTGAACGCCTGGTGCCTGCCCTACGCCGCCACCCTGGTGGGGGCCAAGCAGGTCCTGCCTGGGCCCAGGCTGGACCCCGCCTCCCTGGTGGAGCTCTTTGACGGGGAAGGGGTCACCTTCACCGCCGGGGTGCCCACGGTGTGGCTGGCCCTGGCGGACCACCTGGAAGCCACGGGCCACCGCCTGAAGACCCTGAGGCGGGCTCGTGGTGGGGGGCTCGGCCGCGCCCAGGAGCCTCATTGAGCGCTTTGAGCGCATGGGCATAGAGGTGCGCCAGGGCTACGGCCTCACCGAGACCTCCCCGGTGGTGGTGCAGAACTTCGTGCAGAGCCACCTGGAAGCCCTCCCCCAGGAGGAAAAGCTCACCCTAAAGGCCAAGACGGGCCTCCCCATCCCCCTGGTGCGCCTAAGGGTGGCGGACGAGGAGGGCCGCCCCGTGCCCAAGGACGGGAAGGCCCTGGGGGAGGTCCAGCTCAAGGGCCCCTGGATCACCGGGGGCTACTACAAGAACGAGGAGGCGAGCCGGGCCGCCCTCACCCCGGACGGCTTCTTCCGCACCGGGGACATCGCCCTTTGGGACGAGGAGGGTTACCTGGAGATCAAGGACCGGCTCAAGGACCTCATCAAGTCGGGCGGGGAGTGGATCTCCAGCGTGGACCTGGAAAACGCCCTCATGGGCCACCCCAAGGTGAAGGAGGCGGCGGTGGTGGCCATTCCCCACCCCAGGTGGCAGGAGAGGCCCCTAGCGGTGGTGGTGCCCAGGGGCGAGAAGCCCACCCCGGAGGAGCTGAACGAGCACCTCCTAAAGGCCGGCTTCGCCAAGTGGCAGCTCCCCGACGCCTACGTCTTCGTGGAGGAGATCCCGAGGACCAGCGCGGGCAAGTTCCTCAAGCGGGCCTTGAGGGAGCAGTACAGGGGCTTTTACGGAGGCGCCTGATGTTCCCAGAGATGTTCCGCTTGGACGGCAAGGCGGCCCTGGTCACCGGAGGCTCCCGGGGGCTCGGCCTCGAGGCCGCCCTGGCCCTGAAGGAGGCGGGGGCCAGGGTGGCGGTGGTGGCCCGGCGGGCGAGCTTCTTTGAGGAGGCCCGCAAGGTTCTGGGGGAGGAGGCCCTCTACCTGGAGGGGGACGTGCGGGACGAGGCCCGCCTGGAGGAGATCGCAGAAGAGGTGGAGGAGAAGCTTGGACCCTTGACCGTCCTGGTGAACGCCGCCGGGATCAGCTGGGGCGCCCCTTCCCTGGAGATGCCCGTGGAAAAGGTCCGGGAGGTCCTGGAGGTGAACCTGGTGGGGGCCTTCCTGGCGAGCCGGGTGGCGGCCCGGCGCATGAAGGAAAGGGGCTACGGCAAGATCATTCACATCGCCTCCGTGGCCGGCCTCAAGGGGGAGTACCCCGAGGTCCTGGACGCCGTGGGCTACTCCGCCTCCAAGGGAGGCCTCATCGCCCTCACCCGGGACCTGGCGGTGAAGTGGGGGAGGTGGGGCATACGGGTGAACGCCCTCGCCCCGGGCTTCTTCCCCACCCGGATGACGGAGAAGGTCCTGCCCAAGGCCGAGCCCCTCCTCAAGGCCACCCTGCCCCTGGGCCGCCCCGGGAGGCCTGGGGAGCTTGGGGGGGCGGTCCTGTTCCTGGCCTGCCCCGCCTCGGACTACATTACCGGGGCCGTCCTCCCCGTGGACGGGGGGGCCACCGCCCTCTAGACGTCGGGAAGAGGAGCTACGCCAAGCACCCGCTACT
>BBBL01000009.1 GCA_001311545.1 Thermus kawarayensis JCM 12314
TGGGGCCAGGCTCCGCCAGGTCCGCCCCCGGTCCAGGCTCTCGTGGCAGGTCTGGCAGGTAGCCCCCTTGGCCCCCAAGGCCGCGAAGTGCCGCTCGTGGCTGAAGACCACCCGGGAAGCCCCCTGGGGCCAGAAGACCTTCACCAGGTCCTGGGGGGGTTGCCACTGCTCCTTGGGTCTGAGGGTTCCCCTTTTGACCTCCACGTACTGGCCGGGGACCAGGGAAAGACCGGGAGGCAAGGGGGAACCATCGGAGAGCGTGGCCCTACCCTTCTCCGCATCGTAGCGAACGTAAAGGTACCGCTCCCCCTCCGAGGCCAAGCCCAAGGCGAAAAGGAAGAGGAGGAGGGCCCGGCTCACGGGGCCACCCCCTCGCCCTGCACCCTGACCTCCACCCGGTCCTGCACCCGCATCCCCATGAAGCTCGGCGCCTTGAGGCCGTAATCGCTGAGCGCGAGGGCGAACTCCCCGGAGAAGAGGAGCCTTCGCCCCTCCAGGCGGTAACGCAGGGGAATCCTCACCGCCCGGCGCACCCCGTGAAGCTCCAGGTCCCCAAGGAGGGCGCTCCCGGCCGCATCGTAGCCCTTGAGGGTGAGGCAGGCTTGGGGGAAGCGGTCCACCTCAAACATCTCCCGGGTGTGGCGGTCGCGCAGGGGCTCTTTGGAGTCCCAGGCGGAAAGGTCCAGGCAGACCTTGCCCTGTAAGCGCCCCGTGGCGGGATCAAAGCTGGCCTGACCCCTCAAGGTGGGGTTCCTGCCGCTAAAGGACCCCAGGGGAGCCTTGGCCTGGTAGAGAACCTCTCCCTGTACCGTGTAGTCCAAGGCCAGGGCCAGGCCGAAGAAGACGAGCCATGCCATCGCCCGCATACCTTCCCTCCCGCACCCAGGTTAGGCCCGTGGCGTAAACGGTCCGTAAGCACCTGCGAAAGGGGAGAGGGTTTGCCCAGGCCCCTAGCGGAACCCCCCCCGGCCCCGGTCCAAAAGGTAGAAGAGGAGGGCGGAAAGGAGGGCCAGGAGGGCGGAAAGGGCCAGGGCTTCCCGGTACGGCCCCTCCCCGGGCCTTCCCAGGCGCTCGTAGATGGCCAGGGTGAGGGTGGTCCATTCGGGCCGCCAGAGGACGAGGCTGGCCCCGAACTCCCCCAGGAGGGCGGAGAGGGCCAGGGCCGTCCCGGAGGCCAGGGCGGGAAGGAGGAGGGGAAGCTCCACCCGGAGGAAGGCCCGGTAGGGGGTGGCCCCAAGGACTGGCCGCTTCCAGAAGGCTTGGGGGGAGGCTCTTAAGGGCCGGAAGGAGGACCCGGGCCAGAAGGGGGTAGGCGAGGAGGGCGTAGGCGGCGAGGAGAAGGAGGAGGGAGCCCCGAAGCCCGGGGTGGGCCAGGAGGTAGCCCAGGCCCACGGCCACCGGGCTCACCATGAGGGGAAAGAGGCCCAAGAGGTCCCACCCCAGGCTCCTCCTGGCCGCCACCCCGTAGGCCACCCCCAGGGGCAGGGCCAGGAGAAGGGCCAGGAAGGTGAAGCGGAGGCTGTTGACCAGGGCCTGGGGAAGGGGGGTGAAGTCCTGGGAGCGCCAGGCCCGGGCCAGGGCCTCGAGGCGGACCTCCCCCAGGAGGGCGAAGAGGGGGGCGTAAAGGAGGAGAAAAAAAAGGCCCCCAGGCCCAAGACCAGGGTCCAGGGACGCCTGGAGGGAAGGAGGCCGGAAGGCCCCAAGGGGTAGGCGGGAAGCCGCAGGTAGAGCCAGGCCACCAGGCCCAGGGTCAGAAGCTCCAGGAGCATGAGCCCGCTGGCCTCGGCGAAGGCCAGGCGCTGAGCGAGGAGGGTGTAGACCTCCACCTCCAGGGTGGCGTACCGCCCCCCCAGGAGGAGGGGCACCCCGAAGGCGGAAAAGGCGTAGAGGAAGACGAGGAGCCCCGCCGAACCCAAGGCGGGCAGAAGCAGGGGAAGCCCCACCCGAAAAAAGGCCCGAAGGGGGAGGCCCCGTGCACCCGCGCCGCCTGCAGGGGCCCTGCAGGCCCAGGGCCACGGGGAGGAGGATGCGCAGGGCAAGCCCCAGGTTATAAAAGACCGCCGCCAGGAGGAGGAGGGCCAGGGTGCCGTAAAGGTCCACCCCCAACGCCCCCCGGGGCCAGAAGGGCCAAAAACCCCAGGGCCACCACCGGGGTGGGGAGGACGAAGGGCAGGGTGGCTAGGGCCAGGAAGGCCTCCCTCAAGGGGAAGCGCCGCCGGAAGAGGAAGGCCAGAGGCAAGGCCAAGGCCAGGGTGAGAAGGGCGGAAAGAAGGCCGTACTCCAGGCTGAAGAGGTACCGCCCCCAGTAAAAGGGGTTTCCCCAGACCCGGAAAAGCCCCTCCCCCAACCCCAGAAGGAGGATGCGCAGGAGGGGGTAGAAAAGGGCGAAGCCCAGGAAGAGGAGGAGGAAGCCCCCCGCCAGCCGGACCACCCTACCGCCTCGCCCGCCGCACTGCCTCGGGGCTCTGCCCCTGCAGGACCACCCTGGTCCACTCCTCTATCCAGCGCTCCCGGTTCTCCGCCATGGCCCTGGGTCCATGCGCACGCTTCCCAAGGGCTCGGGGGCGAAGCGGAAGACCTGGGGAAGCCGGGCGTCCCTCCTCGCCGGGTACATCCACATCTCCGTGGGGAGGTTCTCCTGGACCGGCTTGGAGAGGAACCAGTCCACCACCTTCCTAGCCCCCTCCAGGTTCTTGGTGCCCTTCAAGATGCCCACGAACTCCACCTGGAAGAAGGCCAGCTCCGGAAGGAGGTTGCCCGTGGGGGGTTCCTGGTACTTGCCCTCGGAGTAGTAGACCTCGGCCGCCGGGAGGTGGTGTAGGAGACCACCAGAGGCCGGTCCCCCTTGTAGAGGCTGAAGTGGGTGTAGTAGGCCTCGCTCCAGCCCTTGGCCACCCGCACCCCCCCGTCCCTGAGGGCGGCCCAGAAGTCCAGGTACCCGTCCTCGCCGAAGCGGGCCACCGTGGCCATGAGGAAGGCCAGGCCCGGGGAGCTGGTGGCGGGGTTTTCCACCACCAGAAGCCTGGCGTACTCGGGCCGGGCCAGGTCCTGGGGCGCTTGGGAAGGGGCCGGTCCTTGAAAAAGGCCTTGTCGTAGTTCAGGCTCACCCAGCCGTAGTCCACGGGGAGGGCCCGGAAGGTGGGGTCCAGGAGAAGGGTGGCCCTGAGGTTGCGGATCTCCGGGCTCCGGTAGGGGAGGAGGATGTCCGCCTGGAGGGCCCGGGAGAGGAAGGTGTTGTCCACCCCATAGATCACGTCGGCGATGGGGGCCCCTTGGTGAGGATGGCCCGGTTCAGGGTCTCCCCGGCATCCCCGGCCTTGAGGAAGCGGAGCTTGAGGCCCGTCTCCCGCTCAAACTGGGCTACCAGGTTCTTGTCCAGGGAAAAGCTGCTGTGGGTGAGGACGGTGATCTCCTGGGCAAAGCCGAAGGCCAACAACGCCGCAAGAGCCAGCAAGCGCAACATAAAAACCCCCTGCCACCGGGGTTTACGGAAAGTTCCTTTCCGTCACCTTCCCTACGCCGGCATTACCCGGATCAGGTTCCAAGGGTATCTCTCAGCCCCTCAGGGGCACCCCCGGTGACGCCCCCAGCTTAGCACCCCTACCCCGACCTCGCCAGGGGCAGGGCGGCCAGGGCTTCTCGGAAGGCCCTTTCAAAAGCCTCGGGCTGGTCTATCCAGGGAAAGTGGCCGGCCCCGGGAACCACGTGGATGGGGGCCCGAAGGCGCTCGGCCACCTCCTCGGCGTAGGGGTAGCTGGTGCCGTCCAGCTCCCCCACCACCACGGTGAGGGGCTTGCGGCTCGGGGAGAGGTAGGGAGTGTAGTCCAGGCGCCAAAGGCCGTTTTGCAGGAAGGCCAGGGCCGGGGCCTCGGGCCCCACGATGCCCGAGCCCTCCGCCACCCACTCGTACTCCAGGCGCCCGGGGGCTTGGGAACATGAGGCGGTCAAAGAGGGCCTTGGGCTCGGCCCTCTCCAGGGCCGCCCTTAGGGTTTCCTCGGGGTCGGCCGAGGGCGCAAGCCCCGCGGCCTCCGCCAAGCGGGCGGCAAGCCAGGGGAAGCTCACCCAAGGGCAAAGGAGGAGGGCTCCCTCCACTTGGGGGAAGCGGCGAAGAAGCTCCAGGGCCACCAGGGCGCCAAACCCGTGGGCCAAAAGGGCGAAGCGCTCCACGCCCAGGGCCTCGGCCAGGAGGAGGGTGTCCTCCACCAGGCGTCCACGGTGAAGAGCCGGGGGTCTGGGGGAAGCTCCAGGCTCCGTCCCGAGCCCCGCTGGTCAAAGTAGACCACCCGGAAACCTTCCAGGTAATCCTGGAGGCCCTCCCGGAGGCGTAGGCGTTGCCCCCGGGGCCCCCGTGAAGCACGAAGAGGGCCGGGGCCCCCAGGTCCCCCACGTCCTCCACGTAAAGCTCCGCCTCCCCTACGGGGATGTACCCGATTTCCTCCCGCATCCCCTATACACTACCCCATCCCGCAGGCGGAAGGCCCAAACCTTAACCCCAGGAACCTCCCGGGCCTGGGCCTCCGCCTCCTCCGTGGCCCCGAAGACCTGGAGCAAAAAGCGCCCTTCCCCCTCCAAAAGCCAGAAGGGGTGGGGAAGTTCCCGGGCCAGGGCCAAAAGGGAAGCCGGTTCCTTGCCCTCCACGAAAAGCACCCTCATCCTCGCCCCCACAGGCGGCGGTAGAGGAGGATCTCGGCGCTCTCCTCCAGGGTGGTCATGAGGCTGTAGGCCTGAAGAAGGGCCTCTTCCGGCCTTTCCTTCTCGCCCCGGGCGAAGGCCCCGTGCCCCCTCAGGAGGCAGACCGGGTGGCGCGCGAGGGCCTCGGCCACGCTCAGGGCCGCCTCCTCCGTGGCGGAGACCGTCTTGGGGGCGAGGACCGGGACCTCCTTCAGGTAGTACTGGCCCTCGAGGTCCAGGGGAACGATCCGGTCCAGCTCCAAAGAAAGGGCCACGGCCACCCGGGGGTGGGCGTGGACCAGGGCCTTGGCCTCCGTCTTAAGGTAGACCTCCCGGTGGATGACGCTCTCCACGCTGGCCCCCGGAGGATGGGCCCCGTGAGGGGCACCTCCACCAGGTCCTCCGGGGTCAGGCGGGCCTTCTGCACCCCGCTCCGGGTGATGAGAAAGCCCTCCTTGGTGCGCACGGAAAAGTTCCCCGCCGTGGCGGAGATGAGGCGTTGCTGGAAGAGATCCTCCCCCACCTGGCGGAAGGCGGTGTAGATCCGGGCCAGCATGGGTCCATTATGGCCCAAGGGGGCGGGTTCACCCCGCCCCTTCTCCCTGCTTCCTTCACCCTGTGGGCTCGAGGAAGGCCGCCTAGGGGCCCCCATGCTGGCCCAGGCCAGCATGGGGTGGGATCAGGCCTGCTTCCCCGGCTGCTCCCGGCGCGGGGCCCTGCGGGCCGGGACCTCCTTCTCCTTGGCCTCCACCGCTCCTTGCGGGCCTCCTCAATGGCCTCAGGGTCTTCTGGTCCACCACCTGGGTGAAGCGCACGAAGTCCGAGCCGGTGCCCGCCGGAATCAGGCGGCCCAGGATAACGTTCTCCTTGAGGCCGATGAGCTCGTCCTTCTTCCCGGCGATGGCCGCCTCGGTGAGGACATGGGTGGTGTTCTGGAAGCTGGCGGCGGAGAGCCAGCTCTTGGTGGAGAGGGCGCTCTTGGTCACCCCCATAAGGAGGGGCTTCCAGGCCACGGGCACCTTGCCCTCGGCGATGAGCTTCTCGTTCAGGGCCTCCACGTCCCAGCGCTCCAGGACCTGGCCCTCCAGAAGGCGGCTATCCCCGGGATCGGTGACCTCCACGTACTTCAGCATCTGCCGCACCACGATCTCGATGTGCTTGTCGTGAAGCTTCACCCCCTGGGCCCGGTAGACCTTCTGGATCTCGTCCACCAGGTAACGCTCTACCGCCTCGGGGCCCCGGGCCTCCAGGAGCTGGTGGGGGTCAATGGCCCCGCGGGTGAGAGGCTGGCCCGCCTCCACGTAGTCCCCGTCCTTGACCACCAGGCGGGCGTCCTTGGGGAGCTTGTACTCCTTGGAGAAGCCTTCCGACTCCACGAAGACGGAGAGCTTGTCCTCCGCCTCCTCAATGCGCACCACCCCGTCGATCTCGGAGATGACCGCCTTGGCCTTGGGCCTGCGGGCCTCAAAGAGCTCAATCACGCGGGGCAGGCCCTGGGTGATGTCCGTGCCCGTGGCCACGCCCCCGGTGTGGAAGGTGCGCATGGTGAGCTGGGTACCGGGCTCCCCGATGGACTCGGCGGCCACCACCCCCACGGCCTCGCCGATGGACACGGGCCGGGCCATGGAGAGGTCGTAGCCGTAGCACTTCTGGCAGACCCCGTAGCGGGTCTGGCAGGTGAGGGGGCTCCGCACGGGCACCTCCCGGATCTCCCCGGCCTCCGCAGCCTTGATGAGAAGGCCCACGTCCTCCAGGGAGAGGTAGCGGCCCTCCTCCAGCCTCTGGCCCAAGACCTCCACCTCCCGGGCCAGGACCCGGCCGTAAAGCCCGGCCTCGATGTCCGAGCGCTTCCTGAGGCGCAAGGTGCGGGTCACCTCGTCGGGCTGGAAGAGGGGGATGGAGATGTAGTTGGTGGTGCCACAGTCCGCCTCCCGCACCACGATCTCGTGGGCCACGTCCACCAGCTTCCGGGTAAGGTAGCCGGAGTCGGCGGTGCGGAGGGCCGTGTCCGCCCCACCCTTCCTCGCCCCGTGGCTAGAGATGAAGTACTCCAAGACGGTGAGGCCCTCGCGGAAGGAGGAGCGCACCGGCACCTCAAAGGTCTCCCCGGAGCTTTTGCATGAGGCCACGCATGCCGCAGAGCTGGCGGATCTGCTGGGGGTTACCCCGGGCCCCGGACTGGGCCATGACATAGAGGGGGTTGAAGGGGTAGTTCTCCTCAAAGTTCTTAAAGACCGCCTGGGTGACCTTCTCCGTGGTCTCCGTCCAAAGCTGGATCACCTGGTCGTACCGCTCCCGGTCGGTGAGGAAGCCCATCTCGTAGGCCTGCTCAATCTGGCGGAGCTTGCGATCGGCCTCCTCCAGGTACCTCTGCTTCTCTTCCGGGATGACGGCGTCGTCAATGCCGATGGTGATGCCGCTGGTGGTGGAGAGGGTGAAGCCGTAGTACTTGAGGGCGTCCAGGAGGCGGGCGGTTTTCTCTATCCCCAGGCGCAGGAAGGCCTGGTAGACCAGGTCCTTGAGGGAGTTCTTCTCCTGGGGCACGTCCATCTGGATGAGCTCCTGGGCCACCCTCTCGTCCCCCACGGCCTCGCCCACGATGCGGGCGAAAAGGATTCGGCCGGGGCTGGTCTCCAGGCGCTTGCCCAGGTACCGCACCGTGACCACGTCCTGGAGGTCCAAAAGCCCCTGGGCCACGGCCAAAAGGGCCTCGTCGGGGTTGGCGAAGACGAACTTCAGCCGGCCCACGCTGGTCTCCCGGCCCGCCACCCGGATGGGGGCGTTCAGGGCCACCTCGCCCCGCTCATGGGCCAGGAGGGCCTCCTCGGGGGTGGCGAACTCCCGGCCCGCCCCCTTCTTCTCCCGCCGCACCTGGGTGATGTAGTAAAGGCCCAGGATGATGTCCCGGCTGGGCTTGGCCAGGGGCTCCCCGGAGGCCGGGGAGAGGAGGTTGTGGGCGGAGAGCATCTGGATGCGGGCCTCCGCCTGGGCGAAGGAGGAGAGGGGCACGTGGACCGCCATCTGGTCCCCGTCAAAGTCGGCGTTGAAGGCCTCGCAGACCAGGGGGTGGAGCTGGATGGACTGCCCCTCCACCAAGACGGGCTGGAAGGCCTGGATCCCCAGGCGGTGCAGGGTGGGGGCGCGGTTTAGGAGGACCACCTTGCCGTGGATCACCTCCTCCAGGCGTCCCACACCTCGTCCTTGATGTCCCGCTGGCGCTCCAGCATACGCCTCGCCGCCTTGACGTTGGGGGCGATGCCCTTCTCCTCCATCTTCTTGAGGAGGAAGGGCTTGAAGAGCTCCAGGGCCATGCGCTTGGGCAGGCCGCACTGGTGGAGCTTGAGCTGGGCCCCACCACGATGACCGAGCGCCCCGAGTAGTCCACCCGCTTGCCCAGGAGGTTCTGGCGGAAGCGGCCCTGTTTGCCGGAGAGGACGTCGGTGAGGCTCCTTAAGGGCCGCTCGGAGCCCGGGTTGGTCACGGGGGTGCCGCGGCGGCCGTTGTCAATGACCGCGTCCACCGCCTCCTGGAGCATGCGCTTCTCGTTGCGGATGATGATCTCCGGGGCTCCTTGGGCCAGGAGCTTCTTCAGGCGGTTGTTGCGGTTGATGAGGCGGCGGTAGAGGTCGTTGAGGTCGCTGGTGGCGAAGCGTCCCCCGTCCACCTGCACCATGGGGCGGAGGTCCGGGGGCAAAACGGGGACGGCCTCGAGGATCATCCACTCGGGCCGGTTCCCCGAGTCCAGGAAGGCCCGCACCACCTCCAGGCGCTTCCTGGCCTTGGCCCGCCGGGCCCGGGAGGGGTGCTTCATCTCCTCCAAAAGCTCCTTCTCCAGGGCCTCGAGGTCCAGCTCCTTGAGAAGCTGCTGGATGGCCTCCGCCCCCATGCGGGCGTCTATGTCGTAGGACTCCACCACCCGCACCACGTTGCGGACCAGGTCCACCTCCACCCGGCCGTAGATCTCGCTTTTCACCCTGCCCCCGTCGGCCAGGACGTCCCCCGGGGCCACCCGGTCCCCGGTGGAGACCTCCACGTCCTCCTCAAAGGGGTAGACCCGGGCCTTGACCACCAGGAGGCTGGCGGGCTCGTGCAGGTGGACCACCCCCTCGGCCTCGGCGATGACCTCCTCCTCGGGGTCAATGGCCGCCACGATCTTCTCCCCCGCCCCCACCCGGGCCCCTTCGGGCACCACCACGTTCATGTGCGGGGCCACCCGGTAGTCCTTGGGCTCGGTCCACTCCAGGAAGAGGGTGAGGTATACGGTCTCCCCCTCTTCCTCGGCCTCCACCTCCTTGGCGGCCATGTGCCGGGGAAGGCGCAGAAGCCCCTTGCCCTCCGCCAGGGGCTGGCCCTTCTCCACGATCTCCCCGTGGACCACCAAGGCGCAAGGCCCACGGGAAGGAGGTAGCGGGCCACCACCTCCTCCTCCTGGCGCAGGTAGAGGAGGGCCCCCTCGGGGAACTCCCGAAGCTCCACCACCCCGCCCTCCTCCGCCCGGAGGAGGTAGGGCTCGGAAAGCTCGGCCAGGACCTCCCCGGGCTTGTAGGCCTCCCCTTCCACCCAGGCCGTGAGGGGAAGGCGCAGGGCGGCCCGCTCCCTATAGAGGTAGTCCACGCGCACCCGGCGGGGAAAGCGGTAAAGGACCACCCCGTCCATGCGGCTTACCACCCCGGGGGCGAGCTCCTGGCCCTTCACCACCTCCTCCCCGTCCTTCACCAGGCGTCCACCCCGGAGCAGGGGGTAGGTCTCCTGCTTGCCGTAGCGGAGCTCCCGGTACTCCTCGTCGGTGAGAAGCTGGCGCTTCTCCACGGGAACCCCGTTCAGGACGGCCCCCTTGGGGTCCAAGACGATGTACTTGTTGAAGTAGAGCACCTGCTCCAGCTCCGTGGCGGAGAGGTCCAGGAGGGTTCCGATCTTGGAGGGCACGTCCTTGACGAACCAGATGTGGGCGGCGGGGGTGGCGAGCTCAATGTGGCCCATGCGGTAGCGGCGGACGATGCTCTTGGTCACCTCCACGCCGCAGCGCTCGCACACCTTGCCCTCAAAGCGCTGGCGCTTGTACTTGCCGCAGGCGCACTCGTAGTCCTTGATGGGACCGAAGATGCGCTCGTCAAAGAGGCCGTCCCGCTCGGGCTTGAGGGTGCGGTAGTTGATGGTCTCGGGCTTCTCCACCTCCCCGTAGCTCCAGGAGCGAATCTTCTCCGGGGAGGCCAGGGCGATGCGGACCTTGCGGACTTCCTTCTTCATCGTTCCTCCGGGGCTTTTACCTCTTGGACGCCAAGCCTTCAAAGATGTCCACGGGGTTGTCCTTCTCGTCCAGGGTCTGGACGTCCAGGGCCAGGGCCTGGAGCTCCTTCACCAGCACGCGGAAGGACTCGGGCACGCTGGGCTCGGGCACGTCCTCGCCCTTGATGATGGCCTCGTAGGCGGCGTTCCGGCCCTCTATGTCGTCGGACTTCAGGGTGAGCATCTCCTGCAGGGTGTGGGCGGCCCCGTAGGCCTCGAGGGCCCAGACCTCCATCTCCCGAAGCGCTGGCCGCCGAACTGGGCCTTGCCGCCCAAGGCTGCTGGGTGATGAGGGAGTAGGGGCCGGTGGAGCGGGCGTGCATCTTGTCCTCCACCATGTGGTAGAGCTTCATGATGAACATCTGCCCCACCACGATGGGCCCCTCAAAGGGCTCCCCGCTGCGGCCATCGTAGAGGACCACCTTGCCCTGGAGGAAGAGCTCCCTAAGCTGCTCCTCGGGGCTTTTGCCGGGGCTCACCAGGCCGAGCTTTTCCGCCCGGGCCAGGACCTCCTTCTCCCGCTTGTCCACGCCGAAGCCCTCCTCCTTCCGCTTGCCGAAGTAGAGGTCAAAGGCCTCGGCCAGAAGGGCCTTGATCTCGGGCTCGGTGGCCCCGTCAAACACCGGGGAGATGTAGCGCTGGGAAAGGAAGTAGCCCGCCAGGCCCAGGTGGGTCTCCAGGATCTGGCCCAGGTTCATGCGGCTGGGGACGCCCAGGGGGTTGAGGAGGATGTCCACCGGGGTGCCGTCGGGCAGGTGGGGCATGTCCTCCACGGGGAGGATCTTGGCCACCACGCCCTTGTTCCCGTGGCGGTTGGCGAGCTTATCGCCCACCTGGAGCTTGCGCTTCTGGGCCACGTAGACCCGCACCACCTCCCGCACCCCGGGCTTGAGCTCCACCCCGGGGTCGCCCCGGCGGAGGCGCAGACGGCCCACCACGATCCCCCCCTCCCCCGGGGCACCCGGAGGGAGGTGTCCTTCACGTCCCGGGCCTTCTCCCCGAAGATGGAGCGGAGAAGCCTTTCCTCCGGGGAAGGCTCCTGCTCCCCCTTGAAGCTGGTGCGGCCCACCAGGATGTCCCCGGGCTTGACCTCGGCCCCGATGCGCACGATGCCCTCCTCGTCCAGGTCCCTTAGGGCGGCCTCGGAGAGGTGGGGGATGTCCCGGGTGATCCGCTCGGGGCCCAGCTTGGTGTCCCGGGCCTCAATCTCGTACCGCTCGATGTGGATGGAGGTATAGAAGTCCCGCTTGAGGAGCTCCTCGCTGATGACGATGGCGTCCTCGAAGTTGTAGCCGTCAAAGGGCATGATGGCCACCAGGACGTTCTGCCCCAGGGCCAAAAAGCCCCCCTCGGAGGCGGGGCCGTCGGCCAGGAGGTCCCCTTTGCGCACCCGCTGGCCCACCACCACCCGGGGGCGCTGGTCCAGGACGGTCCCCTGGTTGGAGCGGGCGTAGCGGCGCAAGGGGTACTCCACCAGGCGGCCGTCCCCGTAGCGCACGGCGATGCGGGTGCCGTCCACCTTCACCACCTCCCCGTCCTCCTCGGCGTAGAGGGCGGCCAGGGAGTCCCGCACCACCCGCTCCTCGAGGCCGGTCATGACCACGGGGGCCTGGGCCCGGATGAGGGGCACCGCCTGGGTCTGCATGTTGGAGCCCATGAGGGCCCGGTTGGCGTCGTCGTGCTCCAGGAAGGGGATGAGGTTGGTGTTCACGGAGAAGACCTGCTTGGGGGAGACGTCCATGAACTCCACCTCCTCCGGGCTCACGATCACGGGCTCCCCCCTCCTCCGGGCCACCACCCGGTCGGTGGCGATGCGGTCGCCCTCGAGGGGGGTGTTGGCCTGGGCGATGGTGTAGCGGTCCTCCTCGGTGGCGGTCATGTAGACCACCTCCTCGGTGACCACCCCGTCCTTCACCCGGCGGTAGGGGGTACGGATGAAACCCAGCTCGTCCACCCGGGCGTAGGCCGCCAGGGAGGTGATGAGGCCGATGTTGGCCCCTTCCGGGGTCTCCACCGGACAGATGCGGCCGTAGTGGGTGCGGTGCACGTCGCGCACGTCAAAGCCCGCCCGCTCCCGGGTGAGGCCGCCCGGGCCCAGGGCGGAGATGCGGCGCTTGTGGCGCAGGGAGGAGAGGGGGTTGGTCTCGTCCTTGAACTGGGAGAGCTGGCTCCGGCCGAAGAACTCCCGGAGGGCGGCCTCCAAGGGGCGGCTATTCACCAGCTTGGCCGGGGTGAGGGTGTCGGGAGAGCCCATGAGCATGCGCTCCCGCACCCCCCGGGCAAGGCGGGAGAGGCCCACCCGGAACTGGTCGGCCATGAGCTCCCCCACGGTGCGGATGCGGCGGTTGCCAGGTGGTCAATGTCGTCCACCTCGTGGCCCGCAACCCCGGCGGTGAGGGCGAAGAGGTAGCGCAGGGTGGGCAGGAAGACCTCGTCCTTGAACTCCCCGTCCTCAAAGCGGACCAGGGTGCGCCCGGAAAGCCCCACCCCCAGCTTCTCCTCGGCCTTGTACCGGCCCGCCTCCCCCAGGTCGTAGCGCCGGGGATCGGCCAGGAGGCCGAAGAGGTAGGCCAGGGCCTTGTCCTTCTTGGGGGGGTCGCCGGGGCGGAGGAGGGTGAAGAGGCGCACCATGGCCTCCTCCGGGCGCATGGAGAGCACGGACTCGTCCAGAAGGCCCTGCACCAGCTCCCCGTAGGCCCCAAGCTCCCGGGAGAGGGTCTCCTGCTCGTAGCCCAGGACCTAAGGAGGAGGACCAGGGGGAACTTGCGCTTGTTGACCTTCATGGAGACGGTGCCGTTCGGCTCCACCTCGAGGTCAATCCAGGGCCCCCGCTTGGGCAAGGGGATGATGCTGGCGATGTACCGGCCGGGGCGGGCGGGGTCGGGGGTGAAGTAGACGCCCGGGGAGCGGTGGATCTGGGAGACGATGACCCGGTCGGCCCCGTTGATGATGAAGGAGCCGTCCTCGGTCATGAGGGGGATGTGCCCCAGGAAGACCTCATCCTCCTTGATGAGGCCCGTGTCCTTGTGGATGAGCTGGAGCTTGGCGTAGAGGGGCGCCTGGTAGGTCAGGTCCTTCTCCCGGCATTCCTCCTGGGAAAAGGGGGGGTCGCCGATGCGGTACTCCAGGAAGTCCAGCACCAGGCCGCCCTTTCCCTTGTCCCCCTCCTCCACGGGGAAGGTCTCCTTGAAGGCCGCCTGGATGCCGATGTTCTCCCGCCTTTCGGGGGGCACGTCCACCTGCAGGGCTTTCTTGTAGGAGGCTACCTGGATCTCCGTAAGGGGGGTAGGGGAATGACCTCTCGGATGCGACCGAACCGCTTAATCTCCATGCGTCACCTCTTCGGGGAAAGCGGGCCGCCCGAGGTAAGCTAACAGGGTTCTTCCGCAAGGGGGGCCTTCCCCTTGCGGCGGCTGGCTCTTACCGTGCTCCCTTGGCCCGACCAAAGAGCACAAACCTTAGCCTATACGGCACACCCTCGTCCCGTCAAGCCTGGCGCCGAAAGCCCTTTCCTAGCGTTCCACCTCCACCTTGATTTTATAGTTGCCCCGCACCGTTTGGCCAAGCACCTCCAGGAGGGTGAGGCTCCCCAGGCCCTCGGCCAGAAGTACATCCCCGGGGGCCATTTCCTCCTTAGGGGAGGCCACCCGGCCCCGGAGGCGCACCTTCCCCGCCTTCACCCCTTGGGCGAAGTAGGTGCGGGACACGCCAAACCCCTTGGCCCCCACGGCGTCCACCCGCAGGGAG
>BBBL01000010.1 GCA_001311545.1 Thermus kawarayensis JCM 12314
CGGAGGCCCCCCCGCCTCCCCCCTTTCCAGGGCGGCGTAGGGCCCGGGCAGGCCCTGGGCCCGGCAGGCGGAGAGAAGGAGGAGAAGAAAAAGCCAGCGCACGCCTTAGAGCCTACCCTCTCCCCCTGAGAGGCGGAAAAGAGCCAATCCTTCCCACAAGGAAAGGGCCCTGGCGGAAAGAAGGGGGGCGGGCGTAGCCTGGGGGGGTCTATGGGTTTGGAAGGCCGTATCCCCCTAATAGCCTCGAGGCCGAGCAGAGCGTCCTGGGGTCTATCCTCCTGGATTCCGACGTGATGGACGAGCTGGAAGGCCTCCTCCCCTCCCCCGAGGCCTTTTATAGGGAGGCCCACCGCAAGATCTACGCCGCCATGCAGGCCCTGAGGGCCCAAGGGAGCCCCGTGGACCTGGTAACCCTGGCCGAGGAGCTCTCCCGCAAGGGGGAGCTGGAGGACGTGGGCGGGGTGAGCTACCTGGTGCAGCTCTCCGAGGCCACCCCCACCGCCGCCTACGCCGAGCACTACGCCCGCATCGTGGCCGAGAAGTGGACCTTGAGGAAGCTCATCCAGGCGGCCGGGGAGGCCATGCGCCTGGCCTACGAGGAGGCGGGAAGCCTGGACGAGATCCTGGACCAGGCGGGGAAGCGGATCCTGGAGGTGGCCCTCACCCGGACCGAAACCGAGGCCCGGGCCATGCGGGAGCTGGTCCACGAGACCTTTGAGCACATCGAGGCCCTCTTCCAAAACAAAGGGGAGGTGGCCGGGGTGCGCACCGGCTTCAAGGAGCTGGACGAGCTCATCGGCACCCTCTCCCCCGGGTCTTTGAACATCATCGCCGCCCGCCCGGCCATGGGCAAGACCGCCTTCGCCCTCACCATCGCCCAGCACGCCGCCCTGAAGGAAGGGGTGGGGGTGGGGATCTACTCCCTGGAGATGCCCGCCGCCCAGCTGACCCTGCGCATGATGTGCTCCGAGGCCCGCATTGACATGAACCGGGTTCGGCTGGGCCAGCTCACGGACCGGGACTTCTCCCGCCTGGTGGACGTGGCGGGCCGCCTCTCCGAGGCCCCATCTTCATCGACGATACCCCCGACCTCACCCTCATGGAGCTCCGCGCCCGGGCGAGGAGGCTCAAGAGCCAGCACGGGGTGGGGCTCATCGTCATTGACTACCTGCAGCTCATGTCGGGGCCCGGCGGGGGCAAAAGCGGAGAAAACCGGCAGCAGGAGATCGCCGCCATCTCCCGGGGCCTCAAGGCCTTGGCCCGGGAGCTGGGCGTACCGGTGGTGGCCCTAAGCCAGCTCTCCCGGGCGGTGGAGGCCAGGCCCAACAAACGGCCCATGCTCTCCGACCTCAGGGAGTCGGGGTCCATTGAGCAGGACGCCGACCTCGTGATGTTCATCTACCGGGACGAGTACTACAACCCCCACTCGGAGAAGGCGGGCATCGCCGAGATCATCGTGGGCAAGCAGCGAAACGGCCCCACGGGCACCGTGGAGCTCCAGTTCCACGCCCAGCACGTGCGCTTCAACGACCTGGCCAAGGAACCCTAGGCCTGGGAAAGGAGGGCCGAGGCGCCCTCCTTGAGGGCCCGGGTGAGCTCCCGGTGCCCCAGGGAAAGGCCCAGGGAGAGGGCCTCGAGGTAGCTCTCCTCAATCAGGGCCACCTCAATGGCGATGACCTTCTCAAAGGCCTCCACGGCGCTGTAAACCTCGGGGCCCCTGAGGGCTGTGCGCAGGTGCTCCAGGGAAAGCTCCTGGACGATGCCCATGGCGGGGATCATGGCCTTGGGACCGATGCCCAGGCGGGCGTGCACCAGGCCGATCCGCCGCCTTCTTTCCGCATAGGCCCGGTCGTACACCCCCGAGAAGAGCTCCCCGTACCAGCGGGCGAAGGTACCGTAGAGCCTCTCCACCCTCCCCGGAACCGCATGGAGGATCTCCGCCAGCTCCTGGTCGCGGCCCAGGTAATCGTAGAAAGCCAGGGCCACCTCGTAGGCGATGGGCTTCATCACGCCCCCTAACTCGCGCAACAAAGCGGCGTGGGCCTCGCTAAAGCCCGTGCGGCGCTGGAGAAGGGAAAGGAGTTCGCCGGGGTCCACGGGACAAATGTACCTCCTCGCCCCCCCAGTCGTCTAGAAAGGCCCCGGGCCTAGGCCCGGGGCCTCCCAGCCGAGGTACGCAAAGCGCTACACTTCTCCTTCCAGGCCCAACCGGAAAGCCACCTGGTGCCGGAGGGCCTCAAGGTCCCCCCCCCGGCGGGCCACCTCCAGGGCCCGTCGCGCCACCTCCTGGGCATGAGCGGGGTCGTCGGGGCTGAGGAGGGCCATACGGGGGCCCATGCTCATGTAGGCCCCGGGAGGCACATGGGTGATGTCGTGCCCAACCTTCACCAAGCGCACCCGTTCCCGTGAACACCGAGTCGCCGGCGATGTAATCGGTGAGGGAAACGTCCTTGAGGTAAGCGTCCACCGCCATGGCCGGGTTGGGCACGAGCCCTTTGCCCCGGGCAGGGTCGCCGGGAATGCGCACCCCGTCAATCTCCACATCGCTGGCCCCGTAGGCCCAGTGGCCGTAGTGCCAGGATACGGCCACGGAACCGGGGGCAATCCCCTGGATGACCTTTACCTTCCCCTCCACCCGGGCTTTGACCCCAGGGGCCACCTCAAACTCCCCGTCAAACCCGGGCGACTGTAGGCGCACCACGTCACCGTCCACAAGGCCCAGGCGTTTGGCGTCCAGGGCATTCAGATAGACCAGGTTCTCGGGGTGGATGGCCAGCTGGCCACATAATTGGAGGCGGTGCGGGACTGGCCGCCGAAGATTTCCTTGTAGGTGAAGAGGATAAGGGGGTACTCCTCCGGGAAGCGCACCTCGGTACCGTCAAAGTGCATCTGCCGCTGGTAGAAAGGCACGCCGGAGAGCCGCTTGCCGGTAACGGAGTGGAAACCCGAACCGATGGGCTCCACATAGAGGTTAAGCTGGTTGCCCCAGGGGTGGTTGGCAAAGCGTCCTTGTACTCCTTGCCCGCCGCTTCAAAACGCCCGCCCCTGTTGAGGAGGTAGACCACCCGCCGCCACAGGACCTCATCCCCCACCGCCCTCCTCCAGCGCTCCTCGTCAAAGACCGCCTTGGGCAGATGGCGCCGGGCCTTTCGGAAGAGCTCCATCTCCTCGTCGCTGGCCATAGGCGCCTCGTCTCCTGGCTTATCTCCCGCCGCCAGGTTGGCGATGAGCTTAAGGTACCAGTCCTCGGGCCGGTCCAGAGGCAGGCCGGGGCCAAAGGCATCCTTGCCAAAACCGGAAAGCCCCAAGCGCTTGGCCACGGCGATGACCAGGGCCTCCATGGACAGGGGCATCTCCTCCCCCTCCACCTCCACGATCTCCGTGAGAGGCGCGGCCACAGGTTGGCGGAACTTGCTGATCTTGGTGAGGACCACGGGGCTAGTGCCGATGGGATTCCCCCAACGCTCCAGGTAGGTAAGGTCGGGGAAGATGTAGTCGGCGTACATGCTGGTTTCCCCGATCACCACATCGGTGGCGATGATGAGAGGGAACTTTTCCGTGTCCTGGAGCATCTTGATCTGCAGGTGCCCCGCGGGAGAGGCCAGGGCCGGGGTGCCGTAGTGGAGCCAGAGGATCTTTATGGGGTAAGCGTAGCCAGCGTAAGCGGAGGGGATGACCTCCTGGTAGACGTCATCGGTGTAGGGGAACCAAGGCCGCTTGGCCGGGTAGCCGTCCCGCTTGAAAAGGGTGCTGCTCTCGTAAGGGCCCGAGTCTTCACGGTTCAGCTTGACCCCGAAGGGGGTGAGGGCCCAGGGTGCATCTTGTCCACGGGGAAGGGTTGGCCCTCCTTGGTTCCGCTCCCGTCCCAAGCGCCACCCCCCTTCACGAGACCGCCCTGGTGGTCCACATTGCCGATCAAGAAATTGAGGATGATGATGGCCTGGGCCGCGTAGTACCCCCAGGTGAACTTGATGGGCCCCCGGTAAAAATCTATGGCGGCCTTCTTTCCGTGGGCGGTGAACTCCCGGGCTAGATCGGCGATGGTCGCCACAGGAAGCCCCGCCTCCTCCGCGTAGAATTCCAAGGAATGGGCGAAGGCCGCCTCCTTAAGGAGCTGGAAGGCGGATTTCACGGGAATGCCCTGGAGGGTGGTATGGACCTCGAGGTCCCCCACCACAGGGTTGACCTCGTCATTGGGATCCAGGGCCACGGGACGCCCTCCCACCAAAGCCACGAACCGGTCCTCGCTGCCAATACCCACCTCGGAGGCCCGCAGGAAGCGCCCATTGTCCGTGCGCACCAGCCACGTGGCATTGGTCCAGGACAACTCGCCGCCCGCCTTGGCCGCAGCCTTGTTGGCGTGGCGAAGGAATTTCTCGTCGTAGCGCTTGTTCTCCAGGATCCACCGGATCATCCCCATGGCCAGGGCCAGGTCCCCCCCCGGCGGATAGGAATCCACCAGCCCTTGGCCGCCGACTTGTTGAGCCGGGGGTCTATAACCGCGATCTTGAGTTTGCCGTCCACAATAGCCTGGGACACCCGGGGAGAAAGGGGCGTGGGGCCAAAGTTGGCCTCGTTGTAGGTGGTTCCCCAGAAGATAACGAACTCCGCCTGGGTGTAGTCCGGCTTCATGTGGTTGGGGCCCTTCTTCCAGGCGTACTTGCCGTTCTTCTCCGTCCAGGCGGCCAGGGCGTACTTGAAGGCCACGTGGTGGGCCTGCTCGCAGATGGTGGTGTGGCCGTACCAGTTCACCGAGCCCAGGGCCCCAAAGGTGAAGCGCTTGGTGATCATCTCCCGGTCCGGACTGATGCGCCCGCCCAGCAGGACGAACTGGTTGTTCTTGGGGCCCAGGTCGGGATGGTCCGGGTCAATGAGGACATCCAGGTGGTCTTTGTACTTGGCCTTGAACTCCTCCACTGACATCTTCCCCGCCCGGATCTGGCCACGTCTTCAGCCATAGCCTTGGAAAGGGCGGGGTCCTTGAGAACGAAGACGTCCTTGAAACCGGGCACATACCGGTCCTCGCCGATGTCGGCGAAGAGCCTTCCCCCTTCGGTGATCTCCTTGATGGCTTGCTCAAAGGAAATGGTCTTCCACTTCCCCGAGCCCCTGGGTCCTGCCCGCTTGAGAACCCGCCGCACCCGGTAGGGGTCGTAGAGGGTCTCCACCCCTGCCTGGCCCTTGGGGCAGACAGAGGCGTCCACCTTGGCCGCCTCCACCAGAGGGAGCTCGTAGGGCAGGTGGGGGAAGAGGTTCATGGGGCTGTAGGGGTTGCCGTCTATCTTGGACACCACCCCGTCCTGCACCTTCACCTTGAGGGTGCACTGCGTGTTGCACTGCAGGCAGACGGTGTAGAGAATGTTCTCCGGCTGGCTCAGGAGGTAAGCCCGCTTCTTCAGGGCCTGGGGGTTCCCCCCTTGCGCCAAAGCCTGGAGAACCCGCTCTCCGCTTTTGCCCAGAAGGCTCCACCTCCTGCCAAAGCGCCCGCCTTCAGCAGGTCGCGTCGATTGACCTTGGTCCTCATCAAGCCACCTCCTTCTTGTTCACCAAGGGCAGGTACCTGTAGCCCAGGTAGAAGAGGGCGATGCCTATGCTATTACGCCCATTAGCACCTGCCACTCAAAGAGGCTGGGAAAGTACGTGTAGCTGAGCCGATTTATGGCACCGACAGGGTCTTGGTAGCTGTGCTCCAGGCCCCTGAGCTCAGGGGTGATGAGGCCGGGTATGACCAGGTTGAGGCGGATGGCGAAAAAGGTGACCGCCACCAGGAAGGTAGCCAAAGCGATGGCCGCAGGGCTTCTGCGGGTGGCCAGCAGGTAGACGGGAATCACCACCCCCAGAAGGATGTGCACCACCCAGTAGACATACCAGTAAGGACCAAAGAGAACGTAGGTGAGAAGCTTGTATTCGCTGCCCACCCCGTACCACATGGGGATGGAGTACTCAGCCCACTCCAAAAGGAGGTCAAACAGGATGAGGCCTAGGACGATGCGGCCTAAAAACTGTAGAAGCTCGCGCCAATCGGTGTCCTTCTTGGGCCAAAAAGCCGCGGTGATGAAGGTCATCAGGGCCCCGCCGGAGACCAAGGCCCCGGTGAGGAAGAGGATGGGGTAGATGGGGCTGTGCCAGTACTCCCGGGCCACCACCGTGCCAAAGAGGGCCCCCACACCTCCATGGAAGGCGATGGCCAAGGGCACCCCGATGGTGCCCAGGACCCGCAGGATCCGGTCATCTCGCGCCACCTGCTCGGGGGAGAGAGGGACCATGTCCCGCCTCAGGGCGAAGAAAAGCTCCCCTAGAAGGAGCAAGAAGTACGCGGTGTATAGCCACACCATCCAGGCCATCATGGAGTGGAACTGGGGCCTGAGGAACACGTAGTAGAAACGTTCCAGGTGGCCCAGGTCAAACCAGATGGTCATGAGGGCCATGACCAGCGTGATGGCCGCCACATAAAGGGCCAGCTTGGCGATCCTTTCCAATCGGTGCACGCCGAAGACGTACACCAAGCTGGAAAGCAGGAAAGCTCCCGCCGAAAGGCCGATGAAGTAGATGTAGGCCGCCACCCACATGCCCCAAGGCACGTAGGAGGTGTACGCCGCCAGCCTGTGTCCCGTGGTGAAGCGCAGGAGGATCCCTGCCCCACCCACCACGGCCAGGACCAGCCACAGAACCCATAGCACCGGGTCCAGTTGAAGCTCTTTGTCTGCCTGCTCACCATACCCACCTCCTAGACCTTTAGACCAGGTAATAGACTTTGGGCTCGGTACCCAGCTCTTCCTTCAAGCGCACGGCGTTGTTGCTGGCCAGAAGCTGGGAAACCAAGCTCTCTGGGTCGTTGAGGTCGCCGAAGAAGGTGGCCCGGCCGATGCAGGTGGTCACGCACATGGGAAGCTCCCCTACTTCTAGACGGTGGGCGCAGAAGGTGCACTTGCGGGCGTTTCCCACTGGGCTCTTGGGCACGACCCCCTCCCCGCGGGTCCAGGTCTTGCCGTACTCAAAGTTAGGAAGCTCCTCGTAGGCCTTGGCCGCATCCAGGACCAGCCCTCCAGGAAGTCCCTGAGCAGCCCCGTCCGTCCAGTTCTCCCCAAAGTCAAAGGTGCGCGCCTGATAGGGGCAGGCGGTGATGCAGTAGCGGCAGCCAATGCAAGCGTTGTAATCGATCTCCACGATCCCGTCCTCCCGCTTCCAGGTGGCGCCCACCGGGCACACGGGAACGCATGGGGGGTTTTCGCACTGCATGCAGGGCCGGGGAAGGAACTTGCGGGTCACGTTGGGTAGGTACCTACCTCGAGGTCGATCACCGGCCGGTAGACCACCCCTGGGGGAAGCTTGTTCTCCATAACGCAAGCCACGGTGCAGGCGTTGCACCCCACACACTTGCGGGTGTCTATCACCATGCCCCACTTCCGCTCGCGCATGGGCTTTTGCAAGGCCCGCTCCAAGTCCTTTTGCATGCGGACAAGAACGTCCTCCTCCGCCTCTCCGCTCACCCGAAAAGGGGGGGCTGGCATCGGCCCGGGTGCTGGCGCTGGGGAAGCGGCCTCGGCCCTCACCTCCGCTCCGCTCAACACCATGCCGGCGAAAACCGCCGAGGCCACTTTCTCTAAAAAGGCCCTCCGGCTTTCCGCGCTCATGCTCACCTCCAAGGAGCAGACTAGGCACCCACCCCGCCCCTCATCGGGACTTCTCCCACAACCCTCCGGTCATGTGCTAGGGGAAACTCCTACAGAGTATAGGACAAAGGTCCTCCTGCCCTTCCCTATACTGAGGCTGATGCGGCACCTCTGGCTGGCCTGGCTCCTGTTCCTGGCCGCCTGCGCCTTCCCCCCAGAGGCGGGCCCCCTGGAGCCCCTGCCCCAGGTGCGTCCTGAGCCAGAGGGCGCCTTCCGCATAGCGGTGGCGGGCATCTTGTCACCCCGGAGGTCGGCTCCTTACTGGAAACTGGCCAGGGAGCTCTGGCCCGAGGGCGTGGTCCAGGGCCGCAAAACCTATGCGGAGGTGCTGGCCCTTTTGCGGGAGGGCCGGACAGACTTAGCGTTTCTCTGTACCTTGGCTGCGGCCCAATCCGTGAAGGAAGGCTATGGCGAGGTAATCGCCAGGAGTGTGCCCGCTTCCTGGACCCGTTACCGCAGCGTGGTAGTGGTGGGAAAGCAAACCTCCATCCAAGGCCTCGAGGACCTGATGGGGGCCAGGGTGGCCCTGGTGGACCCCCTTTCCAACACCGGGCAGGCCCGCTTCTTCCGCGCCTTGAGGAATCTGGCTACCGACGAGGCCATGTTCCGGCACCTGGTGTACACCTATAGCCACGACCGGGCCATAGAAGCCGTGGTCCGGGGCCTGGTGGAGGCCGCCGCCGTGGACGGGATGGTGCTGGACGCCTCATGCGGGAAAACCCAGGGTGGCGGGACCGGATACGGGTCATCTGGGAAGGCCCGGAGGATCCTCCCCCACCGGTGGTGGTGCGTAAGGGACTCTCTCTTCAGGCAAAGGCTCAGATTCTTGACCGCCTGCAGGGGGTCGGCGACCGGCTGCTGGCGGTGGGGGTGGCGGGGTTCGCCCCAGCGGGAGATGCCCCCTACCTGGCGTTCTTGCAGGGGTTTTAGCCGTGTTGCGCCGCAAGCTCATCCTTATCTCCGCCTTGGGCATCCTCTTCTTCGGACTAGGCGTAGGCGGTGGTGCTTTTCTTCTGGTCAAAGACAGCCTAGAGCAGGGCCTCGAGGCCCAAGGGCAGGCCCAAGCCGCCCGCACCGCTACCCTTTTAGAAGAAGATCTCCTCCTCAACGACCTCTACGCCGCCTTCCGCAAGCTGGAGGAGCTTTCCAGCGAAGGCGTGCTGGGCTTCGTCTTAAACCCCCAAGGGAGGTGGTGGTGCACACCTTCCCCGGGGGCTTCCCGGTGGGGCTGAAGGCGTGGAACGGGAGGTTCCGCTTTAAAGGGCAACCTTACCGCCTCTTCCGCTATCCCATCGCAGGCGGGGAGTTGGGCCTCCTGGCCCTGGCCCTTCCGGAAAGGCCCTTGTGGAACAGCCTTCTCCGCTTCGCCGTTCTGGGCTTCTGGTTGGCCTTGGGAATCGGCGGCCTCGCCTTTGTGCTGGTAAGCCGGAGCGCCCGAACCTCCCTTCGGCCCCTAGAGGACATGGTGACCGCCGTCTTCGCCTGGGAAAAGGGCGAGGCGAAACCCTTGCCCCAGGTGGAAGGGGAGCTAGGCGTTTTGGCTAAAGCCCTGGGCGACTACCGCCAGGCCGTGGCCCGGCGGGAAGCGGAGCTTTCCCTCCTCAACCAGGTAGCGGAGGCGGTGAACCAAGGGGGCACCTCTGAGGAGGTACTCCGGCAGGCTCTGGAGCCTTAGCGCAAAGCGGCTTCTTCCGCTGTGGAGAAGCTTGGCTGGGGGAGCGGGAGGTGGCCCGGGTCCTTTGCCCCTACCCGGAGGGAGAGGCCTGCCCCCTTCGGCGGGCGGGGAACGGTTACCACCTCCTGGAGTTTCCTGGGGCCCGCTTGGTCCTGGTCAGCGAGGCCCCCCAGGCCTTCTTGGAAGCCATCAGGTCCCCGGTAGAGGCTGGGCTTCACCGCGCCCGTTATGCAGAAGCCCTTAAGGAGCGGGCGGAAGAGCGCTCCCGCCTTCTCCAGGCCCTCCTCGAGGCCCAGGAGGCGGAACGGGCCCGCATCGCCCGGGACCTCCACGACCAGGTGGGCCAAGTCCTCACGGGGATTGACCTGGGCCTGAAGGCGGTTAAAGAAGGAAAGCTAGAGGCCATCCCTGCCCTGCAGGAGCTGGTGCGGAGCGCCATTCAAGACGTGCGCCTCCTCTCCCGTTCCCTACGTCCTTCGGCCTTGGACACCCTGGGCTTGGAAGCAGCTCTTAAACGCATGGCCGAGGAATTTACGGAACGCACTGGCATTCAGGTCAACCTCTTTTGCCACCTCCCAGGGCGCCTGCCCGAGGCACACGAAACCGCCCTGTACCGGGTCATCCAGGAGGCGCTCACCAACGTGGCCCGCCATGCGGGAGCCCGGGGGGTTTCGGTGATCCTGCAACAGGAAGGGGACGAGGTGAACCTGGTGGTGGAGGACGACGGCCGGGGCTTTACCCAGGGAGCCCGACCGGGGCTCGGGCTTCTAGGAATGCGGGAACGGGTGGAACTCCTAGGCGGACAGTTTCAGGTGGAGAGCCTCGAGAACCTAGGCACCACCCTCTACGCCCGCATCCCCTTGCGCGAGGTGAGGGCATGACTCGCGTCTTTCTGGTGGATGATCACCCCGTGGTCCGGGCCGGGATCCGCTATCTCCTGCAGGGCCGTGTAGAGGTGGTAGGGGAAGCCGAGTCTGGGACCGAGGCCTTAAGCAGGATCCCCGAGGTAAAACCCGACGTGGTAGTCTTGGACATCGCCTTACCCGACATGGATGGGATTCAGGTGGCAGAGAGACTCTGCGCTCTCCTTCCCAAAGTCCGCCTTCTCGCCCTTTCCATGTACGCCGAGCCCGAGTATGCCGAGCGCTTCCTTCAGGCTGGGGGTTCCGGCTACCTCCCCAAGGATGCGGTGGAGCGGGAGCTGCTGGACGCGGTTCTGGCCGTGGCCCGAGGCGAGCACTACCTGCCCCAGGACCTCTTATACCGCATGATCCAGGCCCAGGCCAACCGCAGGCCCGGACCTGAGGTTCTCACCGAGCGTGAGCTCCACGTGGTTCGCCTCCTGGCCCAGGGCTTTCCTATAAGGAAATCGCAGCCCACCTAGGCATCTCCGAGAAGACGGTGGCTACCCACCGCGAACGGGCCGGGGAAAAACTGGGCCTGAGGAGCCGGGCTGAGCTGGTGCGCTGGCCCTGGAGGAAAAACTGGTCTAGATCCCCCGCCCAAGCCTACCTGCGGCCTGGGTGGGACCACCCTATCCTGGCTACGCAGGATAGGGGCCCCGGCCAAAACCTTCTTGCAGCTTCCTTGGGCGAAAAACTCACGAAAAAGGGTGTTAGAGGCTGTCGTAAAAGGGTGCTATACTTGTGGGGTGGTTCTTCGCAGTGTACTGCGCCCCTAAATTTGGACCACCTCACCGGTCAGTTTAGTCAGGGCTCCCACCCCCTTTCAACAGGCTGTCCACAAAAGCTTCAGGCGTCAGGTACCCTAAGGCCGAGTGCGGACGCTTGCGGTTGTACACCTCAAAGACGAACGCCTCCACCGATGCTCGCGCCTCCTCCAGAGTCCGGTACTCCCGCAGGTCCACCCACTCCTCAAGGTAGCTTCGCTGACCCTTGATGGTCCGGATCAGCCGCTCCGCGTGCCCGTTCTCCCAGGGCCTCCCCGTCCCCGCGTAGCTCAGCCTCACCCCTAGCCCCAAAAGCCGCTCCACATAGGCCCTGGAGGTGTACTGCACCCCCCGGTCCCAATGGTGCACCTCGGGGCATCCCTCCCTAAGGGCCATCTCCAGCGCCGCAAGAGCAAGCCCCTGGGACAGCCTCGGCCCCAGGGCCACCCCCAGGATCTTGCGGGTGTGGAGGTCCATCACCACCGCCAGATAGGCCACCCCCTCCCCCAGGACCACGTAGCTCAGGTCCGCCACCCACACCTGGTGAAAGCCGGTCACCTCAAGCCCAGGCAGGAGGTTCTTCACCCCCTCCGGGAGAAGCTCTTCCGGGAGAGTGGTCCTGGGCTTGAGGGGCTTCCGGGTAAGGAGCAGGCCTTCCCTCCGCATCAGGGAGCGCACCCGCTTCTCCCCCACCCCGAAGCCCTCCCCCCGCAAGAGAGCGGCGAGGCGCCGGTATCCATACCGGGGCCAAGCCCTCGCCAGGGCCGCAAGCGGCCTCGGAGGACCGCCTCCTCGGGATTGAGACCCTTAGGCCGGTAGTAGAAGGTGCTCCGGGGCACCCCAAGGGCCCGGCACAGCAGGCGGAGGGGGTAGGCTCCCTGGAGGGCCCTCACCAGCTCCCGCCTTTCCTTTGCCGGTAGAGTCCCGAGGCTTTTTTTTAGGACCTCCAGCTCCAGGGCCATCTGGCCGACCAAGCGTTCCAGTTCGCGGACGCGGGCCTCTTGTTCTGCGCAGCTATGGGAGAAGGCGGCATGGGCGTTATCCAAGAATTCCCGTTGCCACCTGTAGAGTACGGACTCTGCGACCTCGTGAGCTCGGCAGGCTTCGGCCACGGTCCTTTGACCCGACAAGACCTCCAACACAATTTTTACCTTTTCCTTCGCTGACCACCTGCGCATCTCGCTACCCCTTCAGGATACACCCCTCGGTCTCTCTCTTGGGGTGGTCCAAATTTGGGGCAGCACTTCACTTGTTGGTGAAGCGGCTGGCCAGGGCCGCGTAGCTTCCGTGGAGGGGTTTTACGACAGCCTCTTAGGCCTCCTCAAGCCAGCGGGCGGCCTCCAGGGCGTAGTAGGTGAGGATCCCCTGGGCCCCGGCCCGGCGGAGGGCGAAGAGGCTTTCCAACACCGCCCGCCTCTCCTCCAGCCACCCCTTGAGGCGGCCGCCTTCAGCATGGCGTACTCCCCGGAGACCTGGTAGGCGAAAAGGGGCTTGGCGAAGCGCCCCTTGAGGGCGGAGAGCACGTCCAGGTAGGGGAGGGCGGGCTTCACCATGAGGAGGTCGGCCCCCTCGAGGTCGTCCAGGGCCGCCTCCCTCAGGCGTCCCAGAGGCCCGCCCGGGGGTCCATCTGGTAGCCCGAGCGGTCCCCAAAGCTCGGGGCGCTTTGGGCCGCTTCCCGGAAGGGGCCGTAGAAGGCGGAGGCGTACTTCACGGCGTAGGAGAGGATGGGGACGTGGGCAAACCCCTCCCGGTCCAAGGCCTCGCGGATGGCCTTGACCTGCCCGTCCATCATGGCGCTGGGAGCCACCACGTCCGCCCCAGCCTGGGCCTGGGAGAGGGCGGTCTTGGCGAGGAGCTCTAAGGTGGCGTCGTTGTCCACGTAGAAGCCAGGGGACCCTCCTTCACCACCCCGCAGTGGCCGTGGTCGGTGTACTCGCAGAGGCAGGTGTCGGCCATGACCAGAAGCTCGGGGAGCTCCCGCTTGAGGAGCCCGATGGCCCGCTGCACCACCCCGCCCTCGGCGTAGGCCCCCCTCCCCAGGGGTCCTTGGCCTCCTGGGGCAGGACGCCGAAGAGGATCACCCCCCCAAGCCCGGCCTTCAGGGCCTCCTCCCCCACCCGGGGAAGCTCGGCGAGGGGGTGGCGGAAGACCCCGGGCATGGAGGGGACCTCCTCCTTCCCCCCTCCCTCCTTTACGAAGAGGGGAGGATGAGGTGCCTCGGGGAAAGTTCCACCTCGGCCACCAGGGAACGGATCAGGGGGGACCGAAGCCTTCTTGGGCGCTCCATGCCTCCACTATACCCCGGGTGGGGCTTCGCCTGCAGACTTGACCGGTATACCCCAGACTTGACCGTTATACCCCTCTTGGGGTAGACAAGGGGCATGACGCTGCGCGAAGCCTTGTCCCAGATCCCCGACCCCAGGGCCCACAACCGGCGGTATCCTTTGTGGGGTCTCTTGACGCTCATCTTGGTCAGGAGTTTTCACCCCGTATGCATTTCCGATGAGGAACGGACCTCCTGACCGGCCCCCTTGCCAGAAGA